>CAYVEU010000060.1:0-11332 GCA_964450015.1 uncultured Christensenella sp.
CGGCATATCCCCGCTCGACTGTTCCGTTGAGATTGTCCCAATGGTTGAGTATGCGGGAAACGAGTTTTTCTATCATATCCATATCTGGACCGTCGGCATTCATCGGTACGTTTATCATCTCGAACCCGAAAAGTTCGGTTATCGCAAAGTGTCTGTCATATCCCGGCACTGGGCAAAGCCATTTCAGTTTCCCTTGTTTATTTAGCGGCTCGCCGCCTAAAACGCCGAATTGCATAGCGCGTTGCAAAGTATCGTACATAATGTTAAGACTGGCATTGCCCAAAACCGCAATCTCGTCGGTCGTCACGCCCACAAGTTCGGAAAAGAGTTTTTTCGCTTCGGGAATACCGTCTAAAAGACCGTAGTTTCTGTAATCTTGGCTACCGATAAAGTTGGATTTTGAGTTGAGCGCTTCCAACAAACCGTTGCTTAGATCCAGCTGATTTTTAGCGGGCTTGCCCCTACTCATATCCAGTTTTAATCCGCGGCTTTTATACTCTTCGTAAATTGCGAGTTGTTCGTTATAAATTTGTTCTGCGTTAATTTCTTTCGGCATAATAATTCTCCTTTTAATCTTCTTTTTCTCTGTTTCTTATTCTTATCCTAATGGGCGTTCCAGAAAATCCGAACGCCTTCCTCAACGCGTTTTCCAAATACCGTTTATAAGAAAAATGCATTATTTTTTCGTCGTTCACGAAAAGTACGAACGTAGGCGGATTACTCATCGCCTGAGTTGCGTAGTAGATTTTCAACTTTTTGCCGTTGTAATTCGGCGGTTCGTTGACGCTTATTGCGTCCGTTATGACGTCGTTTAAAATGCCGGTCGCTACGCGCATGGACGCATTTTGGTATACCTCGTTCAATGCGTCCAAAACGAGATTAGTGCGTTTCCCCGTAAGCGCGCTGATATACAGCGGCTTATAATAACTCATAAATTTCAATTCTTCGTCAAGTTTCTTATTGTATTCGTAAATGGTATTGGTGTCCTTTTCCACCTTGTCCCATTTGTTCATAATTATAACGCTCGGCTTGTTGCTCTCGTGAACCAGCCCGCAAATTTTTATATCCTGCTCGCTCAATTTTTCGCTTGCGTCGATAACCACGGCAACGACGTCCGCCCGTCGCATCGCGTCTATGCTCCTAACTACGCTGTAATATTCCACGTCCTCTTCAACTTTACTTTTACGACGTATGCCTGCTGTGTCGATTATCCTGTACTTTTTCCCGTCCACGGTAAACGGTGTGTCGACTGCGTCGCGCGTCGTTCCCGCAATATCGCTTACTATTACCCTGTCAAAACCTAAAATTTTATTGACAAGCGAACTTTTGCCTGCGTTCGGCTTGCCGACGACCGCAATTTTTAAAGCGTCATCATTTTCGCTTTCGACGTCGTTACTCGGAAAATACTGCGTTATTTCATCGAGCAAATCCCCCAAATTCAAGCCTTGTTCGCTGGATATGGGTATCGGCTCGCCCAATCCCAAATTATAAAAATCGTATACGTTATCCATACAACCTTTATTGTCTATCTTATTCACCGCCAAAACAATGGGCTTTCTACTGGCTCTAAGCATATCCGCAACGTCGTAATCGTCGGATAAAATTCCTGTCTTACCGTCTACGAAAAACAAAATTACATCCGCGAGTTCGACCGCAAGTTGCGCTTGCGTTTTTATATGCATCCACATTTTGTCCTCGGAATGTATTTCTATCCCGCCGGTGTCCACCATCGTAAATTGCTTACCGCACCATTCCGCGTCCGCGTAAATTCGGTCGCGCGTCACACCGGGCATATCCTCTACTATGCTGATACGCTTTCCGGCTACTTTGTTGAAAAACGTGCTTTTCCCAACGTTGGGTCTTCCCACTATTGCCAAAAGCGGCTTTACCATTTTTTCCCTCCACGAAGTACCGTATTCAAAAAGCTTGCGCCGTCCGTACGCGATACTACGATTTTTTTACCTAATTTTTCCGCAAGGTCGCTCACGCTTACGTCGTCAAGGAACACGTCCCCGAACTCTTTAAGCATAACCGACGGAAGCATAATAAAATCTTCCGTAAATTTTTTGTCGCCGTAACCTCTCAATATATCCGTCGCGGTTACCAAACCCGTCACCGTTACCGTTTCCCCGAAAAATTTATTGACTACGGGATACACGTTGATACGGACTTTTTTATACTGTTCGTTAATTATCTTTGCGGCTTTAAGCATAGTAGCTTCTCCGCTTACGCCTGTAAATAACGCGATATTTTTCCGCCCGACGTGCTTTGGTGCGCTTTCCAAAGCAAGGTTTAATTCGTCGATAAACTTCGCAATCAGTCCCACGCCGTTCTCTATTTGGTCGTAATTTCCGTAATATTCCGCGCTCTTGACGTCGCGTTCGGCAATTTGATACATTTCATCCGCGCAAAAACAAAATCCCGCATGCTCGGAGTAGAACGCTTCGGTAATATCTATTGCCGCCGACGCTTGCTCTTTTGTCAAAGGACTTATGTCGTACAGTCCTTGCCTGTGTCCCGTCAGCCCTACCGGAACGACGGCAACGCTTTTTACTCCGACTAAATAGAGGTCTTCCAGCGACTTTTTTAATATTTCTCCGTCGTTTACGTTCCCAACGAGCACGATTTGAGTATGTAGAGCTATACCGCCGTCGACAAATTTTTTCAGCAATTCCATTTGCGGAACACTGCGCTTTATGCCCAACATAAATTTACGGACGGACTCATCTGTTGCGTGCACTGAGATATACAGCGGACTCAATTTATAAGCCAAAATTCTCTCGACGTCATTTTCACGCAAATTAGTACAGGTAATATACGAACCGCTGATAAAGGACAATCGGTAGTCGTCGTCTTTTATATAGAGCGTATCGCGTAATCCTTGCGGAAGCTGCTTGACGAAACAAAAAATGCAATTGTTGCGACATTCCCTCGGCGTAATTTCCATCGAATCGTCAAATCCCAGTCCTAACGTTTCGCTCTCGTCCTCTTTTTCTACTTTCAAGTCGAAAATTTTTCCGTCGCGCAAAACAGTCAATTCCGCGTTTAACGAAGAATCGGCGTAAATATAGTCCAAAATATCTTCGAACTCCCGTCCGTTGAATTTTAAAATTTCATCGCCTGTTTTTATTTTTCCCGCGCAAACGCTTTCATTTAGAACTTCGATTACTTTTGCCATAATTGTATTATGGGCTATTTTTCTCTAAAAGTCAATTATTCGCTTGTAATTAGCTTTATCTTTGATATAATAATTAATATGCCAAACGACGTAATACTCTTAAATGCTCTGTCGCACGAACTGAACGATGCTTTAAGCGGCGGACGTGTGGAAAAGATCTACCAGCCCGAAGTCGACGAAATAACCGTTGCAGTGAAGAGCAAAGGCAAACTTAACACTATCGTCATAAGCGCAAGTCCCACATCGCCTCGCGCGCATTTGACTGCGGTTAAAAAAGAAAACGCGTTAAACGCGCCCGCGTTTTGCATGCTACTCAGAAAATACTTAAACGGTGCAATATTGAATTCGGTACAAATTTTTAATTTCGATAGAATTATCAAATTTACTTTTACCGCGCGCAACGAATTGAAGGATTACAATACGTATTTTCTCATTGCCGAGCTAATGGGACGATATTCCAATATCATTTTGACGAATAGCGATTTTAAGATTATCGACGCTATAAGAAGAATACATTTCGACCAAAGTACGTCAAGGTATATACTCCCGAATTTACCGTACGTTTTACAGCCGAAAAACAAAATTTCATTGGACGAAAACAAGAAACTGGACGAAGTATTTTTGCAAGGTTTTAACAATTTTAACGAACTTCCAAAGCTGATAAGCGGTATCGGAAAAGAAACCGCCGAAGAGATTTTTACGGCTGTCGACCCACGCAAAAAACTGGACGAATTGATAAATATCTACAACACTCCCTTATACTCTCCCACACTGAAAACGGTGAACGGAAAGCCAAAAGATTACTTCGTTTGCAAATACGCCTCTTTGGACGGCGAATACACGGAATATGCAACCTTAAACGAGTGTTTGGATACCTATTATACCCTTTACGACGGTGACGAACGCAAAAAAGCAAGTTCTAAAACAGTGACTGCGGCGCTGAAACGACTGCAAATGAAAGTAGAGCGAAGAATTGCCGATTATTCGCAAAAAATAGCGGAAAAAGACAAGGCGGAAAAGATGCGCGTTTACGGCGAACTTATCTTAAATAACCTTTGGCAAATGTCTAAGCAAAATGCCGAAAAATGTACGGTTTTCGACTACAATGGAAATAAAGAAATTACTATAAAATTAGACCCCTCGCTTTCCCCGCAACAAAACGCTCAATCGTATTTTAAAAAGTACGGAAAAATGAAGCGTGGCATAGAAATAGCCGAAGCGCAGCTTAAAGAACTGTACGTACAAAGAGAGTATTTAAAATCAATCGAAGTATCGATAACGACCTCGACCACGAAGCAGGAGTACGATGAGATTTTGCGGGAACTGAATGTTTTAAGCGGCTATAAAAAAAGGTCTTCCGACAAAAGCAAAGAGAAACCCTCCCGCCCTGCCGTATTCAAATACGAAAATTGCGAAATCGTTTTCGGTCGAAATAATTTGCAAAACGCCGAAACGACTTTCAAAATCGCTTCGCGCACGGACGTTTGGCTTCACGTTAAAAATCACCACGGCAGTCACGTTATAATCAAGGGCGAATACGACGAAAACGTGCTTTTCAGAGCCGCGCAAATTGCGGCGTATTACAGCGACGCGCGAAACGACGGCAAGGTAGACGTCGATTACACCCAAGTAAAATTCGTTAAAAAAATACCGTCGGCTCTACCCGGACAAGTGACGTATACTAATTATAAAACGATAACCGTTCCGCCTTTGAAAGAAGATTAGCGTTGCCCTTCCCGAAACACACGGTCGACGAATTTTATTTTATTAAAATTTACAAAATGCCGAACAGCCGCAAGGCAAAGTTATGCCGTCGGACGCCATAATCCCTATTTCATCCGCATCTACTTCGTGAGGGGTATCTTTGAATACTATATCGATTACGTTTTTCATAACCGTAGGTTGCAATCCCGTAGTATACGAATTAATAAGATAAAACAGCGGATCTTCGCTAAGAATGTTTTTGGTTAATTTCACTAGATCGAAAATTCCGTCTTCCAAACGCCACGTTTCCCCTTTCGGACCTCTGCCGTAACTCGGCGGGTCCATGATTATCGCATCGTATTTTTTGCCGCGGCGAATTTCTCTCTCTACAAATTTTATACAGTCGTCAACGATAAAACGCGTTTTCGTCGCGTCCAAACCGTTGAGCGTAACGTTATTTTTTGCCATTTCGCACATAGACTTTGCGGCGTCGACGTGACAAACCCGTGCACCCGCGCTTACGCAGGCAACCGTTGCGCCGCCCGTGTATCCGAATAAATTCAAAACGTTTATTTCTCTCCCCGCACTTTTTACGGTTTCAATCATGCGCGCCCAGTTTACCGCCTGTTCGGGAAAAATCCCGACGTGCTTAAAGCCCATGAGTTTAAGTTCGAAAGAAAGTTCGCGCCACTTTATTCTGAACCTTTCAGGAAGCTTTTTTCTTATATCCCACGAACCGCCTCCCTGCGAACTACGGCTGTAAAGCGCGCTTATTCCTTTGTACGAATCGAGTTTATAAGGTGGCGCCCATATAACTTGCGGATCGGGACGCAATAAGATAATATCGCCGTATCTTTCCAACTTCTCCCCGTTCCCTGTCGATATAAGTTCGTAATCTGCCCATTCCTTGCAAATTTTCATCTAATACCTCTCGTAATATTCTTTTATCCCTGCGGAAAGTTCGTCAGTTAAATAAGTAAACTCCTTTTTGACGTCCAATTCTTCGCATACCGACAACAACCGTTTGACTTCTATAAATCGACCGTCTTTCACGAGTTTATCCAAAAGCCTTACGACTATAAGTAAAATTCTTTCTCTCAGTTCCGTAGCGCGCTTTTCGAAAACCGGATTGTTTATTTCCGTTGCGAACCCGCCGTTATACAGTGATAAAAGTTCTTGTATATCCGTAAGTTGCGTACTTAAAGACGCTTGCTCATCGTAAGAATCTAGTTTTTTCATAAAGACGTCGTAATCCGACTGGACGTTTTTTAACGTCAATACGTATTTGCTGTTCCCGTAATCTAGTTTATAATCCGCCTTAACCGCATTTAGCGTATTGCGTATAATGTTATTCGTCGTCTTTAAATTGTTTATGGCAGAAACGTAGACGTAATCGTGCCAAAGAGCGGAAATAATATATCCTCTATCTATGCCGCGTTCCTTTCCGTACCACATATATAGAAGAAACAGTTCCTTTGCCTTTTTGGTCTTCCACTGTATTTCCTTGCCGCTTATAGAAACCGACGTCGTTCCCATAAGATGAACGTATACTACGTTCTCCTGCGGCGCCGCGTGCGTCTTACGAGCAATTTTTTCCTCGATAACGCTAAGATACTCTCTATTGATGTCGTTTTCTTTGGCATAATTTATTATCTTTTCAAAGCAATCGTAATAATCCGATATCACCGTTATCATTCCGTATTTAACGCTTGAATTTAAGACCTTTTCCACTATCGCTTTCGCGTTGCGCAACTCTCCGCCGTCAAGCATTACGCTTATGCTTATAGCGCTTGCCAGCAGCCAAACGCCGCTTTTGACGTTAGCTTTTTCTACGCATTTAAGCGCGTACGACAAAGCCTGTTCATAATCATGCAACCGCCAACAACAGTAAGCAATGGCACTGTAAAGACCGTAGCCGCCTTTTAACGAATTGTATTCGCAATAGCGTGCATATATCATTGCCACGTCCCTGCCGTATTCCGCCTTGCCCGTCTTTGCCAATATAAGCGAACGGATAGTAATGGCATAGTATTTGCGCACGTCTTTTACGTCTATATAGCTTAATGCTTTTTCTATATAATCAACCGCGTCCTGCTGTCTGTTAAAATACATGCTGACTTTTGCAAGCAAAATATAAATATCCGACAGGTCCGCCTGTAAATTGTGCGTTATCGCATCGTTTAAAGCGGTTTTTGCCGTTTCATACGCATAAGCCATATCGCCTATATAGTAATAATACTCCATAAGCTTATAAGGAATAACGTAGAACGGTATTATTTTCTTTATTTTATCAATGTATTCAATCGCCATTCCGTAATTCCCGCATTCGAAATACGTCTCCGCCGCCGCCTGCAAAACCTTAGCGTACCACACCTCGTTGCCCGTACACGTTTTGATTATCAAATTCTCAAAATTCCGCAGCCTGACCAAATCAATGTCCATATTACTTTTTTTTGTCGCCTCCGACAAACGGCAAAATATCGTTGACAATAAATGCAAACAAGACAAATCGTCGCTCTCGGAACGCTCGTCAAACAACGTTCTGGCATACTCCACCGCCTTGCCGACGTGCCCCATTGCGTAGTAGGCAAAAAACTTTAAGTTGTGTGCGTGATACTCGATAACGGAGTTTTTATCGCATAATTCGATAATACGATCGGCAAGCTCGACAGAGGCGACGTATTCCTTTTTTAAATATAGACAAAGCGCTAAAAAAAACCTTATGCCGTACAAATTGTCGGGCAACTCGGAAACGTTGAGCCCGTCGCAAACGTTAAAAGACTCTGTTGCATAATCGCTCAATGTAAAATCGTAACGCCGGTTATTGAGAAGTGACGCAACAGCCCTGTCGGCAACCTCATAATATCCCGATTTCAAAGACAACTCCAACGCTTTTACACATTTATCTATTTTTATATAGTGCTCGCACAGTAAAAGATTTATATCATCGGCAAAAAATTCGCTTTCCGTAAGCTTCGGGTTTTGGCTCGTCAAATGATAGTTTAAGCCGGAATGAAAAGCGTATATGCCGTTTTTGACAAAGACAGCCGAACGGCATTTTTTTGCCACGCTGTCAAGAAATTCGCGACCGCCCTCCCAAATCGATTCCGCAAAAATACCGTCCACATGGGCGCATTGACTTAAATATGCTAAGTACGCTTGTTGCTTAAAAGTCATAGCTTCGGTATCCAAATCGCGGAATAAAGCGACTTTATCGTTGGTTTTTATTGAATTGTAATCTAAAATCTTCGGACAGTGCTCGGTGAAAATATTGTAATTTATATCTATGAACGAGTCGCTTACCATGACAATTTTGAGATTACGCGGGCATTTTGTCAAAAACAATTCAAGAAGCGGATAATTGAACTTTTCCGTCAACAGTTCGAGATTATCCATTATCATCAAACAATCGCCGTTAATTGCCGAAATTTTGTTAAGTATTTCGTTTACTATTACATTGTCCTTACCGAGATCGCAATGCTTGTACTGAACGAGCTTATCCAACTCCGCCTGATCGTCCGCGAAAATTTTTGCAGCAAGTTCTATGGCAAACGAATATAAATTGTCGTAATCGGCATTGAACCAAAAAGTTTTTTTATAGAAATTGGACAACTCGGCAAAAAATCCGATATTTTCTCCGTCGGATTTCATCAACAAAATAGCTGACGTCGGCGTCGCCATAATTTCGTTTATCATTTTATTGTCGCGCGATATTGCCATATATTCCTCTATTTATAATGGTAAATTATTAGTAAAAAAAAGTCAAATGAATTTATTAAAGTACAGATTATGCAAACGTAAACGGAATTTCTTAAATTAATTTCATTGTTACGACATTTTATTTGACACCTTTGTCAATATTTGATATTATATCAATAACACTTTGCTAATAGAGGCGCAAATAACATCAGTAGACGGTTTCTCTACGCGGCAAGCGCGTTCCGTTGAAAGGGTATATTTGCCGAAACGTCGGTTTTCTTTGCGTTCCGCCGTTGGGCGCAGATCATAATAGGTCTGCGACTGTCATCAAAGGTTACACCCTTTCGATGGAGTACTATTAGATACGTACGTTTATTAGCGGTGTGCAAACACCGTTATTTTTTTGGAGGAAATATAAAATGAAACGTTACAACGTCGCCGTAGTCGGCGCAACCGGAATGGTCGGCTCTAAGTTTTTGCAGGTCCTGACCGAAAGAAATCTGCCCGTAGACAATTATTATCTCTACGCTTCCGCTAAAAGCGCGGGAAAAGAAATCAACTTTATGGGCAAAAAGCACGTCGTACTCGAATTGAAAAAGGAAAACGTGGTGGGAAAAGATATCGACTTTGCCCTATTCTCCGCAGGCGGCGGCACGTCTAAGGAATTTGCTCCGATATTCGCCGATCTTGGAATAGTCGTTATCGACAACTCCTCGCAATGGAGAATGGACCCGAACGTACCTTTGGTCGTACCCGAAGTCAACGGCGAAGCGGCTTTAAAGCACCACAATATAATCGCCAACCCCAACTGCTCTACTATCCAGGCTATGCTCCCGCTAAAGGCGTTGCACGATACATACGGAATTAAGAGAGTAGTTTATTCGACCTATCAGGCGGTAAGCGGCGCAGGCGTTGCGGGTTATACCGATCTTACCGAAATGCGTAAAGAAGGCGAGCTTAAGAAGTTCCCCTATCCTATCTTCGGCAACGTTATTCCCCACATAGACGTCTTTATGCCCGACGGATATACCAAGGAAGAACAAAAAATGATTTTCGAGACGAAGAAAATTTTGAACGATTACGATTTGAAAATTACTGCTACGACCGTTAGAGTCCCTGTTCGCCACGGACACAGCGAGTCTATTAACGTAGAATTGAAAAAGCCCTGCACTCTCGAAGGCATAAGAGACTGTATTTCAAAAATGCCCAACGTTGTGATAGTCGATGACGTTGCCAACTCCAAGTATCCTATGCCTCTCTATGCGGAAGACAGAGACGAGGTCTTCGTAGGACGCATAAGACTTGACGACACCGTAGAAAGCGGCTGTAATCTTTGGGTCGTTGCCGACAATATAAGAAAAGGCGCGGCAACGAATGCAGTTCAGATTATGGAATATCTCATGAACGCCGACAAAGATTAATTCTTCGGCAAGGCAATTTTGTATATTAACACGCATATAATTAGCGTGCGGAGGAAAAATGACAATATTTAAGGGCACCGCAACGGCGCTGATAACCCCTTTCAAAGACGATAAAGTTGACTTTACCTCTTTGGATAGATTGCTTGACGACCAACTTGCAAACGGCGTAAACGCTCTCGTTGTAAACGGTACTACGGGCGAACCTACTACGATGACGCACGACGAGCGCACAGCGGTCGCGGAGTTTGCAATAAAAAAAGTAAACGGTAAAATTCCGATAATCTTAGGCGCGGGAAGCAATAATACCTACACCGCCGTGGAATATGCCCAAGAAGCGGAAAGTTTAGGCGCGGACGGCGTACTCGTCGTTACCCCATACTACAACAAGGCAACGCAAGGATCATTGGTTGCGCACTATAAGACGATAGCCGACAGCATAGGGATACCTATGGTACTTTACAACGTACCTGGACGGACGGGCGTGAATATGCTCCCCTCTACCGTTGCAAAACTCGCAGGATACCGCAATATAGCAGCAATCAAGGAAGCGAGCGGCAGCGTAAGCCAAATGATGGAAATAAAACACCTTTGCGGTGACAGTATCGATTTATATTCGGGCGACGACGGAATAGCTTTCCCCTGTATGGCGGTTGGCGGACTCGGCGCAATCAGCGTAGCAAGCAACATTATCCCCAAATATTTTTCGCAAATGACGGACGCGTGCTTAAACGGCGACTACGAAACGGCAAAAAATCACCAGTTCGAAATGTTGCATCTTATCAACGCCCTGTTTTGCGAAGTCAACCCGATTCCCGTCAAAACGGCAGCGTACTGGTTGGGACTCATCGATTCCGACTATATGCGCCTGCCGATGATAAAAATGGAAAAAACGGACGTTTTAGCTAATGCTATGACGGAATTCGGTTTGAAGTTCGAGGTGAAATAATGAAAATTGCTATATACGGAATTGGCGGAACAATGGGCAAAGTTCTCTACGGTTGTCTTCTTAGCAGTGACGAAACATTACTTTGCGGCATAGATAAATTTGCCGACAAGTCGCAATTTTCCGTGCCCGTATTTGCTTCGGCAAAAGAAATGGTCGAAAAACCCGATTGTATAATAGACTTTTCCGTAAAAGAAGCTATTTTTGACTATCTACCGTACGCAGTGGAAAACCGCGTCCCCTGCGTTATCGCAACGACAGGATACAACTCGCAAGAAACCGAATACATACAAAACGCGGCAAAAACCATACCTATTTTCAAGACAGGCAATATGAGCGTAGGCATTAATTTGTTGCTAAAACTGGCTAAAATCGGGGCTGCAACTC
>CAYVEU010000061.1:0-11082 GCA_964450015.1 uncultured Christensenella sp.
TGCAGAAGTATCATAGTCTTGCCGCTTCCCGCAACGCCCTGTACTATAAATTCCGCATCCTCGGGTGCGGTTATAATCTCGTACTGCTTTTCCTGTATGGTTTCGATTATGTCGCAGATTTCCTGTTTTTCCTTTCGGGAAGAGAGTATCTCCTTTAAGAACGGGTCGAATATAACCGCGGTGTCGCGGCCGCCGATTTCCTCTTTCGTAAGGTTGTCCCCGACCGAGAGATACTCGTCCTTGAAGTCCTCCACCTTGCCGCTTTTCGTGCGGACGGCGCGGCGGAGCACGAGTTTATAATCGTACTCGTTTATCGAAAACTCGAACTTGCTCTTCTGATAATACCGCCTTGCAAGGGGAGCGCGCCAGTCGACAATCTCCAAACCCTCGTCGCCCTTCTTTCCTATATAGTACGAATTGTACCCCTCTATGGTATCGATTAAATCCATTCGGGCAAAATACGGCTCGTCGAAAAAGCATTTATACGACTGCCTCTTCTGTCTGTCGGAGATAATCTCGGCGTTCAACTCTAAAACTCTTCTGTACTTTTCGGCGTTGTAATCGGGTGACGCGGTCAACTCTTCCTTTTCTTTTTGGTTGTCCTTTATCCGTTTGGTCAAACGCGCGATATACAGTGCTTTGAGCATAGACAGGACTACCGACAGGTGCGTATCTTCCCACTCGCGCTGTTTGTCGGTATCGAGCAGGTCGAGATAGAACTGTTTGTCGGCTGTCTTTTTCGGATTTATTAAGTTTTTAAGCTTTTCAAAGTCCGTCATAAAAAATCGTCCTGATATATAAGTATAACAGAACGATTTTAAAAAGGCAATACTTTGTTAAAGATTTGCATTCGCCGCCAAATCTACCGAATTTTCGACACTGCAAGCCTTTTTGAGCGACTTAAAGCACACCACCGTAAGCGCGGCGGTTACTATCATTGCGATACCGTCGGCAATAGGCGCCGCCCATAGGCAACCGTCTATTCCCATACCGAGCGGCAAGGTGCAGACGAGCGGAACGAAACAGACTATGTCGCGGATAAGCGAAGCCGAAACCGCAAACAGAGGTTTACCCGACGCTTGAAAGAAAATCGAGCTCATCTTAACCGTGCAGGTAAAGGTTACGAGCATTAGGAAAATACGGAACAGCTTTATTGAAAATTCTCGGTACAGCTCTGGATTGACCTGCGTCGGGTCGGGACTTCCGAAGATGGCTACGACCGCCGTCGGCGCCGCCTCGAATAAAACCGTAAACACGAGACCTACGGCAAGCGTGCTTGCAAGTATGTACAAATACAGCCGTTTAACTCGTGAGATATTTCGTGCGCCGATGTTGTAGCCTATAATCGGTTGGCAACCGAGGACTATGCCCACCACTATATTTACGACCACGGTAAACACCTTACTCTCGATACCTATAAGCGCAATGGGGATATTCTCGCCGTAGGCGGAAAGTGCGCCGTACTTTTTGAGCATAATGTTGCACACGAGCGAGATAACGACTATGGTTACCTGCGTTATAAACGACGACACGCCGAGCTTTAACGCCCCCGCAAAGTTTTTGAAATCGGGAATGAAGCTCTTTAAAGTGAGCTTAAAGGTTTTAGAGCGGAAAAAGTAAATAATGCTAATGGCAAACGACACGGTCTGTCCTATAACCGTTGCCCACGCCGCACCTGCCATACCCCACTTGCAACCGTAGATAAACGCGGGGTCAAGCGCGATGTTTACTATTGCGCCCGAGAGCATTGAAGCCATTGACCAACCGGGAGCGCCGTCCGCACGGATTACGGCGTTCATCATATTCATAAGCATAAATACGGGGAAGAAACCGAGTATTATATTGAAGTATTCGACCGCATAGTTTATACTGCCTGGTACAAACTCGCCCGTTGCCGTCGCAGCGTCGGCAGAAGCGCCGAATGTCAATAAAAGCGGACGCTTCAAAGGATAGAATACCGCAATTAAAATTACGCTCGCCGCCAAAGTGAAAAGAATACCCGTACCTACTGCCTTGTGCGATTTCTGTGTTTCACCTCTGCCCTGACAGATATTGAGGTACGCCGCGCACCCGTCGCCGAACCACCACGCGAACGCTTGCGCAATTATGAATATGGGGAACACGACGCCCGTCGCCGCATTGCCGAGAACCGAAAGTTCGCTGTTGCCTACGAATATCTGGTCTACGATATTGTAGAGCGCACTGACAAGCAGGGACAGTATGCAGGGTATGCAGAATTTGAGCATTAATTTCCCTATTTTAGCCTTACCTAAAAAATCGTTTTGAGTATTTTCCATAAACTCTCCTTTTTTGCACAAAAAAAGACACAAGCCTTTAAATCTTTTTTACCGTTCCGTAATCAGATTTACGCGGAAAAATTCCGCCACTTGTGTCGTCGTGTTTTTATTGAATTTTACTTAAAATATTTTATCGCATTTTAATAAAAAAGTCAAATTAATTTTACTCACGCTCAGTTATAAATTTCAGCTCCTGCGGCAGATTGCGCACTTCCTCTTTTATAAATTCCGGATAAAAATATTGCCCTTTCAGCCCCTCTAAATCAAGCCACTCGAATACAAGCGTATGCTTGCCTTCGTAAATTGTGAACTTGTCGCCGCGGTTTAATAAATCCGTTTCGGATACGTCCAAAAGGTAATATAGGACAATTTCGTGATATCGTTTTTTATCCAAATCGTCGGTGTAGAAATCCTGCGCAAAGTAAACGGGGCGGATAATCTTCGCCTTTATTTCAAGCTCTTCTTTAATCTCTCTCAGAACAGCCTCTTCCGCGGTTTCGTTTATCTCGACTTTGCCACCGGGAAGATAATAATATGGCGAATTTTCGTCGTGCATTGCAAGCAGCTTGCCGCAATTTATAATAAGCGCGCGCACCCTTACGGAGAATATACCCTCTTCCGTTTTGAATTTAATATCCAAAAATACCCACCTATATGCTTAAAATAACGCGATTTAACTTACTCCCACTCAATCGTTGCGGGGGGCTTAGAAGTAATATCGTACACTATGCGGTTTATGTGCTTCACCTCGTTTACTATACGCGTCGAAATGGTTTCCAATACTTCGTAGGGAATACGCGAGAAGTCCGCGGTCATAAAGTCCGAAGTGGAAACTCCGCGAAGAGCAAGCGTATAGTCGTAAGTTCTGCCGTCGCCCATAACGCCAACCGAGCGCATATTCGTGAGTACCGCAAAGTACTGGTTTATGTCGCGGTCAAGGTGCGCGTTGGCTATTTCCTCGCGGAAAATCGCGTCCGCATCCTGCAAGGTTGCAACCTTTTCGGGCGTGATGTCGCCTATTATTCTTATGGCAAGTCCCGGTCCGGGGAACGGCTGGCGCCATACGAGCTTTTCGTCCAGTCCGAGAGTTATGCCGAGTGCGCGAACTTCGTCTTTAAAGAGCATACGCAAGGGCTCTATTATTTCCTTAAAGTCGACGTAATCGGGAAGTCCGCCTACGTTGTGGTGGGACTTAATTACCGCCGCGTCGCCCAAGCCAGACTCTATAACGTCGGGATATATCGTACCCTGAACGAGGAAGTCCACTTTTCCTATCTTCTTCGCCTCTTCTTCGAATACGCGGATAAACTCTTCGCCTATAATTTTGCGCTTGCGCTCGGGTTCGGTTACACCTTTAAGCTTAGAGAGGAACCTCTCGCCCGCGTTCACTCTTACGAAATTTACTCCGCTGTCCGCGAACGCCGCCTCGACTTCGTCACCCTCGTTTTTACGCATAAGACCGTGGTCGACGAATATGCAGGTGAGCTGACTTCCTATTGCCTTTGCAAGAAGCTTGCAGGCAACCGAGCTGTCAACACCGCCCGAAAGCGCCAAAAGCGCTTTGCCGCTTCCCACCTTTTCGCGTATGTCGCGGATAGCTGTCTGCGCGTACTCCTCCATCGTCCAGTCGCCCTTGCAACCGCAGACTTTATACAGGAAATTGCCGAGCATATCGAAGCCCTGCTCGGTATGGTTTACTTCGGGGTGGAACTGCGTGCCGTAGAATTTCTTCTCGGCGTTTTCTATCGCGCCGTAAGGGCACTTGTCGCTGTGACAAACCGCGCGGAAGCCCTCGGGGAGGGTAGCTATGTGGTCGTTATGGCTCATCCATACGACAGACTTTTTCTTCAAACCATTGAAAAGCAGAGAATTAGTATCGAACTCGCAGTCGGTCTTACCGAACTCCGCAACCGCCGTTTCGTTGGCTTTCTCGATTTTTCCGCCGAGAGCGTACGCCATAAACTGCGCGCCGTAACAGATGCCGAGAACGGGTATGCCGAGTTCGAAAATCTCTTTATCCATTCTGGGAGAATCGTCAAGATAGACCGAATTAGGTCCGCCCGTAAAAATTATTCCCTTGGGATTGTATTCGCGTATTTCGCTTATCGGCGTTTTATACGACTTTACTTCGCAGTAAATTTTATGCTCGCGCACTCTGCGTGCTATGAGCTGATTGTACTGACCGCCGAAATCTAAAACGAGTACTCTTTCGTGTTGCATAAAGCTCCTTTAATTCAAATCTGAATTATTCTTAAATTCTTGTATATAAAATTTTCAGGCGCAAGCATTAACTTACGCCTTTTTGTTTTAGCCTTTGGGGGAATAGTTGGGAGCTTCCTTGGTAATGGATATATCGTGAGGATGGCTCTCCGCCAAAGAAGCCGCAGTCATCTTTACGAATTTTCCGTTCTTTCTAAGTGCGTCCACCGTCGCGTTACCCGTGTAACCCATACCTGCGCGAAGTCCGCCCATAAGCTGGAAGATTATATCCGCAAGCGCGCCGCGGTAGGGAACCCTGCCTTCGACCCCTTCGGGAACGAATTTTTTGGCGTCCGTCTGGAAATATCTGTCCTTACTGCCCTTAGCCATTGCGGGAAGCGAACCCATTCCGCGGTATGACTTAAAGCTTCTGCCCTGATAAATTTCAAGCTCGCCCGGACTTTCGGTAGTGCCTGCAAACAGCGAACCGAGCATTACGGCGCTGCCGCCTGCGGCGATTGCTTTGACGATATCGCCCGAATACTTGATACCGCCGTCGGCGATAATGCGCTTGCCCATCTTGTCAGCCTGCTCTGCGCAGTCGATAATTGCTGTGAGCTGGGGCATACCTATACCCGCTACGATACGAGTCGTACAGATAGAGCCGGGACCTATGCCGACTTTGACGACGTCCGCGCCTGCGTCCAGCAAGGCTTTAGTAGCTTCGGGCGTTGCAACGTTGCCAGCAACTACGGGAAGATTGGGGAACGCCTTTTTCGCCTTAGTAACATGGTTGATAATATTTTGGGAATGTCCGTGAGCGGAATCGAGAACCACCAAGTCAACCTTGGAAGCAACGAGCGCGGAAATTCTGTCGAGCATATCTGCAGTTGCGCCGATTGCCGCACCTGCGAGAAGTCTGCCGTTCTTATCCCTTGCGCTGTTTGGATACTGTATTGCTTTTTCGATATCCTTAATCGTAATCAAGCCTTTAAGCATACCGTTTTTATCTACGATAGGAAGCTTTTCGATACGGTGTTTGCCGAGGATTTTCTGAGCTTCGTCGAGCGAAGTTCCCTCTGGCGCCGTAACGAGATTTTCCTTTGTCATAACGTTTGCGATAGGCTGTTCGAAATCAGTTTCGAAACGCAAATCACGGTTTGTTAGTATGCCGACGAGCTTCCCGCCCTCTGTTATGGGAACACCCGATATGCGGTATTTTTCCATAAGTTCGCAAGCCGCTTTAACGGGTTGGTTAGGCGTAAGGAAGAACGGATCCGTTATGACGCCGTGTTCGCTTCTTTTAACCTTGTCAACCTGAGCCGCCTGTTCTTCGATAGACATATTTTTGTGAATGATGCCTAAACCGCCCTCACGCGCCATTGCTATTGCCAAACGCGATTCGGTTACGGTATCCATTGCCGCACTGACAAGAGGGATATTGAGGTCTATGCCTTTACAGAGCGTCGTGCGTAAATCCACAGTGGACGGCAAAACGTCCGATGCCGCAGGGATTAGCAACACGTCGTCGAAAGTCAACGCTTCTTTTACGATTTTACTCATTTGTTTCTCCTCTTTTATTTATATTTTGCTATATTTTTTCAATTTAACGTAATCAGCCGCCGTACGCCGCCACTACCGCGCGCAGACTGCTTTTTACTTCTTTAACGTATTCTATTTCTTCCGATTTGAGCGGATTTAACGTATCCAGCTTTTCGATGATTGCCGAACAAGTCTCTGCGTCCTTTGCCGTTTTCGCCGCCGACGAAAGCGACATAAGTGCGTTGCCGTAGGCAAAGCTTTCATTGCCGTTGGCTTCATACGCAAGCTCAACTGCCTCCTGCTTTCTTCCGCTTTTGAAGTATGATACGGCAAGCTTGCCTAAAACATAATGACGGTAATCGTAACCGCCGCCCATTCTCAAGCTCTTGTTTTCGCAAATACGGTCAAAGTCCATACGGTTTGTAAGTTCATCGCCGTACTGAATTACGTATTTATCGTTGCCGAGAAGCACCGAGTCTTCGAAACAGCGGGCCAAATCGTCGCCTTCGCCCGTGTAAGAATAGCGCAAAGAAGCATACTTGACGGCAAGAGAATAGTTGCCCATACTCTCCGTCACGGTTGCCATATGCTGCGGAAACGCGAAGTTGAATACCGCAAAGACCGCAATCAATACGCCTAATATTATAAGCACCGTTTTTACGGCGGTTTTTACGACTAATTTTTCTAACAAACGCCAACCCTACGCGCCAAATTTACCGCGCCTTACTCCAAGAAAAAATATTTTATTTATTTTATCACAACGCAATTAAAAATGCAACTGTTTGAAAGCCATTTACTACCCGTGTTTTGCGCTGAAAATAGCGATATTTATATTGTTTTATGCGAACGCTATCATATTACGGCTTTCCGTATTATATATTGAGAATATGAAAAAACTACCGCTGCTTATTTTATTGCCGTTTGCCCTTGCTCTTTCTTGCTCGTGCGCTAAAAAAATCGACTACTACTCCTACGTTTCCGAATACAGACACCACGTATATATTTATGAGGACGACGGCGTCAGTTTAAAAATCTATTTATCCGATAAAGAAACGCCGTATATGAGCGACGGAGTCAAAGGCGAAATGTCTACCGTTTGCGAGGTTTATTATTACTGCGAAAAAACGCCCGACGAGGTTGAAATAGATTTAGGCGGTATGGGCGGCGAAATGAACTACCTTTCCGTTTCCCGCAGTTTCTATTTAAGCTTTACCTGCGACAAATCTTTCGGTGCAAAGGCTTCCGCAAATCTTACGATAGACGGAAATCAAACCACTATCGAAGCGAACAGCGTTTCGGAAGAGGGCGCTATCGACGGCGAAACCGCTTTGAAATGCGTTCGGGAATACGATAATAAACAGTTTGAAAAGCTTACCGACGGAAATTCTTTCAAGGGTGAAATTGCTATCCGTCTTTTATATGACGAAGGCTGCTACTATTACGTCGGAATATGCAACCGCGAGGGCGATACGCACGCATACCTTTTAGACGCTTCCGACGGAAAAATTATAGCCGAACGCGATATTGACGGCTGATTTTTGACCCCTCAATTTTTTGCATATAAATTTTGCTTTGAATAAACCAAATTTTTATATTGTTGATAACTTTTTTGTTTATAATAACTAATCACTATTTTTTATTACAATTTTAAGGGCAATTTTTGTCGAAATTTAATAAATTGTTGATAACTTTTCCGTACTTATGTTTTTTTAAGTTTTAAACAAAGAAAAATGTTGATAACTTTTTGTGCATAAACTGCCCAAATATGGCGATTATGCAGTATAAAAAGGGGTTTATGCACAATAAAAAACGGGCTTTTTCAAGCCCGTTTTTAACTGTATAAAATATCGATTTTATGCCAAAAAATCGCAGATTACAGAGTTCTGCACAAAAAGATATTCGTCCTTTATGCGCAGTCTGCCGTCAGTTATTTCAAGGCAGTCCTTGTTCTTTTGTATAGCTTCTGAATAATCTTTTAAAAAATCGGCGGAAAAGGTTGCGTTAAACTGCGAAATATCCAAGCCTTCAGCCGTTCTTAGCGCGAGCATAACCGTTTCGTCCTTTGCGCCCTGTTCGTCCACCTCCTCGCTGTCTACGACTGGGAAATGATTTGTCATAATACATTTGAAGTATTCGTCGAGGTTGAACGTGTTCGTGAAACGCACGTTATTGATGCACGACGAAGCCGAAACGCCGAAGCCGATATATTCACCCCTGCGCCAGTAGTTGAGGTTGTGTCTGCTCTCTTTGCCCTTTTTGCAGAAGTTGGAAACCTCGTAACGTTCGTAGCCGAGTCCTTTTAACTTTTCCACGCCAAAGGAATACATTTGCGCAACCTCGTCGTTATCGGGAAGTTCGCCGTTGAGGTAATCCGTATATATCGGCGTGCCGTCCTCGGGCGTGAGCGCGTACATCGAAATATGGCTTGCGCCGAACGCGCTTGCAACTTCTATTGTTTTTCCGATATCGTCTAAGGTCTGCCCCTTTAAACCTATCATAACGTCAACACTGAAATTTTCGCCCTTTAAAAGCTTTGCGCTCGTTACGAACTGATTTAAATTATGGCACCTGCCAAGCTCCTCCAGCTGACTGTCGATTGCCGTCTGCAACCCTACGGAAAAACGGTTTACCCCGTTCTTTTTATACATTGCGATTTTTTCCGTGCTGACGGTGCCGGGGTTCATTTCTATTGTGATTTCCGCGTCTTTTGCAAGATTGAGATATTTCCTTGCCGCCGCAATCAGCATTGCGATATAGCTTTCGTCGATGACAGACGGAGTGCCTCCGCCTATGTAAAGCGTGTCGAAATTATATCCTTTCAGCTCTTCGCTGCGCATAAGCATTTCACGGTACACGCAGGTCATATAGCTTTCCGCAAATCCGAGTTTATCGGGAAACGACGTGAAGTCGCAATAGCGGCATTTCGATTTGCAAAAGGGTATGTGAACGTAAATTCCCGCCAAAATTATACCTCCCACCTGTAAGTTTTCATATCTACTTTACCGTCTACGACTGGTACTCCCTCTTCTTCGAGAAGCTGTGCCTGTATATCCCTGCCTCCGAATGCAAAGCCGTCCGTAAGCGAACCGTCTTTAAATACCACCCTGTGACAAGGGTTTATTATTGGTTCGGGATTATTATGTAGCGCCCAGCCCACCTGCCTTGCGCTTCTGGGCGCGCCGATTAATCGTGCAATGTCGCCGTAAGTTGTTACTTTACCTTTCGGCACTTCGCGTAAGACGGCGTATACGCGTTGATTGAAGTTCATATTCCACCTTATTACGGTTACAGCCCTCTGCTTAGAAGCGAGCAATTAGTCTTTATTCGTTTTTAAAATCTCCATGAAAACCTCAGAAGGGACTTCTACACTTCCTATCGAGCGCATGCGCTTTTTGCCCTCTTTCTGCTTTTCCAGAAGTTTTTTCTTACGCGTTATGTCGCCGCCGTAGCACTTGGCAAGCACGTCCTTTCTGACCGCTTTTACCGTTTCTCTTGCAATTACCTTACCGCCGATTGCCGCCTGAACGGGTATTTCGAACAGCTGG
Organism: uncultured Christensenella sp.; assembly: GCA_964450015.1. Lineage (GTDB taxonomy): Bacteria > Bacillota > Clostridia > Christensenellales > DTU072 > CAG-1782. The sequence goes on from CAYVEU010000061.1 coordinate 9,584, forward strand.
CGGGGAATAGCTTCCTTTAAGTTTTCGCACAACATTCTGCCGCGCGCATAGGAAGAATCCTCGTGTACAATCATTGAAAGCGCGTCGCACACCTCGCCGTTCAACAGTATATCGAGCTTGACGAGCTTGCTCTTTTCATAGCCGATAAGCTCGTAATCGAAGCTTGCATAACCGCGCGTGCGTGATTTGATTTTATCGAAAAAGTCGAAAATTATTTCGTTGAGCGGAAGCTTGTACTCAAGCTTGACCCTGTTCGCGTCGAGATAGGTCATCTGCTCGAACACGCCTCTTTTATCGCGGCACAAATCCATAATCTGACCTAGATAGTCGGGAGGCGAATAGATATCTGCGTGAACTATAGGCTCTTCCATACTGTCTATTTCGGAAGTGGGCGGAAGGTGCGAGGGATTGTCTACGAATATGCACTCTCCGTCCGTCTTTATAACCTTGTAGCTTACAGACGGCGCGGTCGTAATAATGTCGAGATTGAACTCCCTTTCAAGCCTTTCCTGCATAATTTCCATATGCAAAAGCCCCAAAAAGCCGCAACGGAAGCCGAAACCGAGCGCCTGAGAGGTGTCGGCTTCGAACACGAGCGAAGCGTCGTTCAACTGCAGCTTTAAAAGCGCGTCCTTCAAGTCGCCGAATTTAGAGCCGTCGAGGGGATAAATTCCGCAGAAAACCACGGACTGCACTTTTTTATAGCCCGGTAAAGGTTCGGCGGCGCGGTTTTCGGCATTAATGACCGTATCGCCGACCGCTACGTCCTGAATGGATTTTATAGAAGCGGCGATATACCCTACTTCACCCGCAAGCAGCTCTTCCTTGGGGAGCATATGGGGCGCAAAAACGCCTACTTCGGTTACTTCGTAAATCTTATCCGAGCGGAAAGTTGTGATTTTGTCGCCTACGGTAACAGAACCGTCTTTTAAGCGGACGAACAGAATAACGCCCTTATAGTTGTCGTAATAGCTGTCGAAGATAAGCGCTTTCAAAGGCGCGTCCTCGTCGCCCTGAGGAGGCGGGAAGTATTTGACCGCGTCCTCTAATACTTCTTTGATATTCGTTCCCTCTTTCGCGGAAACAAGGGGCGCGTAGGATGCGTCCAAGCCGATAACGTCCTCAACTTCCTTTTTCGCTTCGTCGGGGCGGGCGGAAGGCAAATCGATTTTGTTTATTACGGGCAGAATTTCCAAGTCGTTTTCAAGCGCGAGATAGACGTTGGCAAGCGTTTGAGCTTCTATTCCCTGCGACGCGTCTACGATTAAAATTGCGCCCTCGCACGCGGCGAGCGAACGCGAAACTTCGTAGGTAAAGTCGACGTGTCCCGGAGTGTCGATAAGGTTGAAAACGTACTCGTTGCCGTCGTCCGCATCGTAAAACATTCTTACGGGCGTGAGCTTTATCGTAATTCCCCTTTCCCTTTCGATATCCATAGAATCGAGGAGCTGTTCTTCCATATCGCGCTTGGATACCTGCCCCGTAAGCTCCATAAGCCT
>CAYVEU010000062.1:0-11077 GCA_964450015.1 uncultured Christensenella sp.
GACAGGCTCGTTTTAGTGATAAAATTGAAGTTGTTGTTGCCGATGCAACGGATGAAAAAAGTCTGTTGTCTTTGAAAAGAGAAAAACCATTTACAAAAGCAGTGTCAAATATGGCGATAATGGATATTTCAGAAATTGAGTCTTTGTTTCGTTGTGTTAATCAAATGCTTGCATCCAATGGAGCATTTGTATTTGCGACACAGCACCCTTGTTTTGTTACCTTGACTGAAAAATATATGACACCGCACAGTTACTATGGTATAGCGATTGAAGGGCAACCAGAGGAGCAGATTTATTATCATCGTTCCATACAAGATATTTTTAACCTTTGTTTTAGAGCTGGATTTGTCATTGATGGATTTTATGAAGAATGTTTCAAAAACAACAAAGAAATTCCTATGGTAATGATAGTAAGGCTTAAAAAGGTAAAACGTGATAGCTTAAAATAAATTCAAATTTGTTGGGTAAATAGCAAACCCGACCGAATAAAAAGTGAATCCGAATCACTCACTTGTAACAAGTAAATAATTCGGATTTACTTTAATTGAGATAAATGACAAATCCGAACCCATCGCCTATCGGCACTACGAGGTTCGGATTATTATCAAATGGTACGCCAAATAAAATAGCGTATACTTCTATGTATGCGCTTTTTTATTACATTTAGGCGGGAGGCTAACCCACGCAGTGGGGGCGCAAAATTGCCATAGGCAATTCTGATGAGGTTCGATACACTTCTTAAAGCTACTCACTTTGTAGCACGGATATATTATATTAAAGGTACATACCGCTTCCGAATGCTCCCGCCGGGAACGCCATTAAAAAAGACACTCGTTTTCTTACGGGTGTCTTTTATCCATATAGTTATTCCATAATTTCTTTTTGTTTAATTACCTAACGAAATACGTTAGGAGAATTTATTATTTTTTCTGCTTTGACTTGCGGACGAAAATTACGGCAATGATAGCACCGACAGCCACGACTGCTGCCACGATAACGACAATTAAAATGATTTGCCGTGCGGACATACCTTTTGCTGTGGATTGACCTTTATCTTCGGAGCCGTCACCGAAATCGGATGGCCCGGCAGGATCAGGGTCGGCAAAATTCGAATCGTCCGGATTCGGGTCGAGGGGATTGGGGTCGACGGGATTCGGGTCGACAGGATCTACTGGAACCTCATTATTGATATTTAGGAAAACGATAGCGCCGAGATTGTCGGCGGTATATGCAAGTTTGCCGTTGTCGAAAGTGTAATTTTCAAGGAGTTGCAGCCCACCCTCCGGATTAAGGAGATAGATTTGCACGTTTCCCAAGTCGGATACGGCATCGGGGATTGCTACGCTTACGGTGACGGTTCCTTCGCAATCGACGGGAGTATCGTTATTATAAAGTTCGAGTTTTACGATAGATATCAGTTCGGCTTTATCGTTAATATCGGACACGCCTGCACTGACTGTGTCCCATAACTCGTCATCCGTGTTGTTGTCCTCATCAATCTCTTCCACCACGAGTTTGTTTGCCGTAGTACCGTTTTCAATATTGACGGACGCGTCACCGTTCTCCGTCTCAACCTCGTGCAAAAGTCCCGGAACAAGAATATACACTGTATACTTAGCGTTCGGCGCAAGTGTAATAGTTAAATTTTGACTGTCGATATTACCAAGAGTTACCGTATAAACGTAGTATTTCGAATAAATCTCGGGGATACCTTCGGTGCCGCTTTCGCTTTCGGTGAGGATAAATTTACCTGATACCTCGGTAGCTACGAGAGAAGCGTATGCTGCGTCCCCGTCTGCAAGAGTATATTTCGGCACGACTCCGTTCGGTGCGCTACCGTCTTTGATTGCTGTCTTCCCGCTAACCGTAATCTGAATCGGTCTTTTGTTTACGGTATGTTCTACGCCTTCGGTAAACGTTACGGTATAGTTTCCGTCGGTTTGTCCGTCCGAAGTTAGAACTGCAAATCGCGTATCTTCGATTATCGCGTACTTGCTTACGTTTAGAGGATTACTGTTCGTAGTTTCTAGTTTTAGCGAACCGACTAGCTTTTCGCCGTTTACAGCTACAAAGTCGTGTGTGTATGTAAGGTTTATTTGCTCTCCGTACACACTGTACGTCGCGTTCGGAGTGACCGTAACTGCTTTTTTCGTAACCGTATACCGTGCGGGAGTTAATACTACGGTGTAATCGTTGCTATCCGTATCGTTCTTTTTTACAGCGGCTTTTTCAAACGCGATATCGTACGTGTCCGCTCCGACAACGCCGCCCCAGCTTGCGGTATCCAGTTTAAGAGAAACGTCAAGAGTCTCTCCGTCTACCGCCGCAAAATCGTGCGTATAGGTAAGGTTTATTGGCTCTCCGTACACGCTCGTAAATACGTTAGGCGTGATTGTAACGGTTTTTGGGGAAACGGTATACCGCGCAGAAGACAGCGACACGGTGTAGTTCCCACTTTCCTGTCCGTCTTTTTTAACGGAAGCTTTATCGAACACAATATCGTACGTATCCGCTCCGACAACGCTGCCCCGGCTTGCGGTGTCGAGTTTAAGCGTGACGTCCAACGTCTCTCCGTCCACCGCTATAAAATCATGTGTATAGGTAAGGTTTATTGGCTCTCCGTACACGCTCGTAAATGCGTTGGGTGTGATTGTGACGGATTTCGCATAAACCGTATGCTCTACGCCTGCGGTAAACGTTACGGTATAGTTGCCGCTGGCTTGTCCGTCCGAAGTTAGAACGGCAAATTGCGTATCTTCGGTTATAGCGTATTTACGTACGCTTAAAGGATTACTGCTCGTCGTATCAAGCTTGATTGAACCGACGAGCCTTTCGCCGTTTACGACTACAAAGTCGTGATTAAAAGTAAGGTTTATTGGCTCTCCGTACTCGCTCTCGGACGCAACCGGCGTAACGGTGACGGGTTTCGCATTGACCGTGTGTTGTACGGTAGGCGTACTCAATACTACGGTGTAGTTATTGCTAACTGTTCCGTTCTTTTTGACGGCGGCTTTGTCGAGCACGATATCGTACTTCCCAACTGCGAGAGCGTTGCTCAAATTTACGTCTTTGAGTTTGAGCGTAACGTCGAGGAGCTCTCCGTCTTCCGCCGCAAAGTCGTGCGTATAGGTAAGGTTTATCTGCTCTCCGTACTTGCTTTGCGTTGCAGTCGGCGTAACGGTGACGGTTTTGGCATTGACCGTATGTTGTACGAGCGTCTCACTCAATACTACGTCATAGTTATTGCTAACTGTTCCGTTCTTTTTTACGGCGGCTTCGTCAAGCACGATATCGTACGTTCCGACTGCAAGAGTATTACTTAAATCTACGTCTTTAAGTTTGAGTGTAACGGAAAGCGTTTCCCCGTTTATTGCTACAAAATCGTGCGTATACGTAAGATTTATCGTTTCTCCGTACTCGCTCTGCGTTGCAACCGGCGTAACGGTGACGGTTTTGGCATTAACAGTATGCCGCTCAATAGTTCCGCTCAATGCTACGGTGTAGTTCCCGCTTTCCTGTCCGCCCTTTTTGACGTAACCTTTATCTAATACGATATCGTACGTGTCCGCTCCGACAACGCCGCCCCAGCTTGCGGTATCCAGTTTAAGCGTGACGTCGAGAGTCTCCCCGTCTACCGCCGCAAAATCGTGCGTATACGTAAGGTTTATCGTTTCTCCGTACTCGCTCTCGGACGCAACCGGAGTAATCGTAACGGTTTTTGCATTAACAGTATGCTCTACGCGAGTCTCGCTCAATACCACGTTATAGTCGTTACTATTCGCACCGTTCTTTTTAACGGCGGCTTCGTCAAGCACGATATCGTACGTTCCGACTGCGAGAGCGTTACTCAAATTTACGTCTTTGAGTTTGAGTGACACAGAGAGAGTCTCTCCGTCTACCGCCACAAAGTCGTGTGTATAGGTAAGGTTTACCGTTTCTCCGTACTCGCTCTCGGATGCAATCGGCGTAACGGTGACGGTTTTTTCATTGACCGTATGCTGTACGAGCGTCTCGCTCAATATTACGTTGTAGTTTTTGCTGTTAGCGCCGTTCTTTTTGACAGCGGATTTATCGAATACAATATCGTACGTATCCGCGCCGACGATGCCTCCCCAGTTTGCGGTATCGAGTTTAAGCGTGACGTCGAGCACCTCTCCGTCTACCGCCACGAAATCGTGAATAAAGGTAAGATTTATCGGTGCTCCGTACTCGCTCTCGGATGCAATCGGAGTAATCGTAACGGTTTTTGCATTAACCGTGTGTTGTACGGTAGGCGTATTCAATACTACGGTGTAGTTATTGCTGACAGTTCCGTTCTTTTTTACGGCGGCTTCGTCAAGCACGATATCGTACTTCCCGACTGCGAGAGTGTTGCTCAAATTTACGTCTTTGAGCTTGAGTGTAACGTCGAGGATCTCTCCGTCTTCCGCCTCAAAATCATGTGTATAGGTAAGGTTTTTCTGCGCTCCGTATTCGCTCTCGGATGCAACCGGCGTAACGGTGACGGTTTTCGCATTGACCGTATGCTGTACGAGCGTCTCGCTCAATGCTACGGTATAGTTGTTACTAACAGTTCCGTTCTTTTTAACAGCGGCTTCGTCGAGCACAATATCGTACTTCCCGACTGCGAGAGTATTGCTCAAATTTACGTCTTTAAGTTTGAGTGTAACGTCGAGAGTCTCTCCGTCTACCGCCACGAAATCGTGATTATACGTAAGGTTTACCGTTTCTCCGTACTTACTATTAGTTGAAACCGGAGTAATCGTAACGGATTGTGCATTAACCGTATACCGTGTGGGAGTTAATACCACGGTGTAATTGCCGCTAACCGTAGCGTTCTTTTTGACCGCGGCTTTATCGAATACGATGTCGTAAGTGTCCGCGCCGACGATGCCTCCCCAACTTGCGGTATCGAGTTTAAGCGTGACGTCGAGCACCTCTCCGTCTACCGCCGCAAAATCGTGCGTATACGTAAGGTTTATCGTTTCTCCGTACTCGCTCTGCGTAGCAGTCGGAGTAACGGTAACTGCTTTTTTCGTAACGGTATACCCTGCGGAGGACAGCGATACGGTGTAGTTCCCACTTTCCTGTCCGTCTTTTTTAACGGAACCCTTATCGAATACGATGTCGTAAGTGTCCGCTCCGACAACGCCGCCCCAGCTTGCGGTATCCAGTTTAAGAGCAACGTCAAGAGTCTCTCCGTCTACCGCCGCAAAATCGTGCGTATAGGTAAGGTTTATTGGCTCTCCGTACACGCTCGTAAATGCGTTGGGTGTTATTGTGACGGATTTCGCATAAACCGTATGCTCTACGCCTGCGGTAAACGTTACGGTATAGTTGCCGCTGGCTTGTCCGTCCGAAGTTAGAACGGCAAATTGCGTATCTTCGGTTATAGCGTATTTACGTACGCTTAAAGGATTACTGCTCGTCGTATCAAGCTTGATTGAACCGACGAGCCTTTCGCCGTTTACGACTACAAAGTCGTGATTAAAAGTAAGGTTTATTGGCTCTCCGTACTCGCTCTCGGACGCAACCGGCGTAACGGTGACGGGTTTCGCAGCAATCGTAAGCGCAACGCTTTGCAGGGGCGATGCCGTCAAATAATTTGACGGTAGCACGTAATTTTCGTTATTGCCGAAAGCAAAAACCTCTACGCTGTAACTGCCCGCATTGACGGGAGCGCTGTCCAACGCGTTGCCGCTTTTATCAAAGTATGCGAACGTAAGATATTGATTCGCATCGGCGTCTCTAAGACTGATATAATTGCTCGTATCGGGCGCACTGCCACTGTAAATATGCCTATATACCGCGGCAGTATATGTAGGCGTGACGACCTTTCTTGCGGACACGGTAAAATCAAACGAATATTCAAGCGTTTTGAGAGAGTCGTCGTCAACCGTATATCGAATCGTATATTCGTCGCTGTAAATCTCGTGTTCAACGGAAACAAAACTGTCAAAATCACTGCCCGCCTTATCGAAATTATCCTCTTCCGTATCGTTGAAAAGCAAATTGACGTTTCCGTTGTTGAATCGATACGGAACGTATCCGCCGTTGAGTTTAACGGTGACGGTAACCGTCTGTCCGCGATTGACAGTCGCGTCGCTTATTGAAACCGAGCCCGCCGAGTCGCCGATACTTGCGGACGCGTTATACTCTTTTGTATCTACGAGCACGTAGTAGGAATTTATTCCCGAAAATTCGCCATCGGGGTCAACGACCCATACGTAGACGAGTCGCAGTCCGGCGCCCTTGCTTGACAGCAAATCTATACTCGTATCGCCGAAACTCGCGTTAAACAGTGCGTCGATGCCGAAATACTCCAAGTTGTCGTCGGTTATACCCTTGTATCCGTCGTCATTGCCGATATTATGAGCGTCTTCTTCGTAGGTCTCAAATGCGGTTGCGGAATTGAAATACTTTACCGCAACGTACAAATTGAAGCCTTGATTAAAAGTGGCAAACACTTCGTTTTCAAACGTTACCGTAGGACAATACGTATAACTGTTCAGCCAATTTCTCGTGGGAATCGTATAGTCGTCGTTTTGCACGGCGTAACCGTTATCGTCGCTTAACGTAGGCGCTTGAGTCGCTATATCTTCGTCCCCGTCGTACGTAACCGTAAAGTAAAAGGACATTTCGTCGATTGTCGTCAATTTATCCTCTACCACAGGAGTAAGCCAATTATACTTACATTTATACCAAGCGCCCGCAAAGACGGACACGTAGTCCATATCCTCTGTCAAAGTAATCGATACCGAATCCGTGTTATTGCGACTCCAGCTTTCTCTGTCTGTAACGTCGGTACCGTTACCGCTGCCTTTATGCCAAAATACAGTGTCGGGATATTGATTTTCCTTGCCGTCATGATTTCCCGTATACACCATACCGTAATTCTCTTCACCGGTCTTAGCGTTATCCGTGAGCCACGCGCCGACGAAAGTGGTGTCTAAATTAAGTCCCGTACTTTTCATATACAGCTCAAACGTAACGGTATATTTTTCGTCTTTCACAAGCGCTTTCAAAAAGTCACCTATTTCGTAATTAGCCGACATCATATACCAGTTGCGCTCGCTGTCGCCGCTCCCCGTTACGCCCCAGCCGTTACAATAAGTTCCCGTTTTGAAAACGTAATCGGAACATTCATAATACGTTACCAATTTATTATTATCAGTATCTTCGACGGTATCCGCACCTTTCTTTGCCATTGCGGTATAAGTCTCGTGGTTGGTTGCGCTAGCCATACCTTTTTTAAATTTTTCTTCAACCGTCCAGGTCTTTTTGCCGTCCACCGTACCAAAAAACTCAAAATCTGCCGCCGTGAGCGTAGCGGAGGCTTCTTCGTCGTCGGCGTATCTCTCGGTTATCGTATTTATCGCTTCTTCCGCCTTGCCCATTGTTTCGTTATCTTGCGACTCGTCTTCATTATAATAAGCCTGCTCGTGCCTTGCCCAAAGGTCATCGTCCTCCGCAAACGCAACGCTGCCGGTCGCCAAAAACAGCGATAAAACGAAAGTAAAACAAAGCACAACGGCAAACAAACCAAAACCCTTCGCCGCCGCGTTTTTATTCTTCTTTTCCTTAAAAGTCCCCATAATTATCTCCATATGCGCATGCATATCTCCACGATTCCGCACGCTTTTTCGTTGTTTTTTGCTTATATATACATTAATTCTAATTATACACCTTATATAGTCAATTTGTAAATATCTAAAATTCAGCGAAAGAAAAACCTACATAAAATTCAGCGAAAGAAAAACCCACGTATTGTGGGTTTTCCTCTTTACCGTTTAGTTCCGGCATTACTATAATTATTTTTCATCCTGCTTTTTCCCGCCATTTTTGCGCTTCATAATAAAGATTACCGCAACTGCGCCGCTTGCGACCGCGAGCACGCCTATAACGATAACGGCTATCGCCCAAGTCGGGAACTTGCCGTCCTTTCCCGATTCCGTTTTCTCGGGAGCGGTGATTTGCGGGTCGTAGCAGTCTTCGCCGTCCGAAATCTCTTCAAACATCGCCGTTACGACGGTATCTTCCATTATTTTGACGGTTGCGCCCGCATTGAAAAATATACCGTCAACGTCCCAGAACAAGAACCTTTTTCCTTGGGGCGCGTCGCAATCCTCTAAAACGAAATTATCGTTGGGCTTGATATAGTAAGTGTGAGTCCTGCCGAACGCATAATGTACCGTCACGGTCAATTTATTGCCGTAAGCGGCGGCAATTAAGCTACAATTGCCGGTTATTTCCACCGTGTCGCCGGCGTAGTACGTTTTGCCGTTAAATTCCCAAGAGGTTATATATTTGGTTTCGTCAAGCCCTTCTACCGTATCGGGTAAAACGAAATCGCCGGGCTCAATTTGCTGTTTTACGTCGGTATCGCTTCCGCTGAACGTAACGGTAGGCCAGGGTTTAAGCAAAACGGTTTTATTATCGTCGCCGAGATACGCGTCCGCCAAATCTACTTTTAAAGTCGCCAAGAAATCTTCGTCAAACGTTATATCCGTTGCCGTTAAAAGCACCGTTCCCTCGGCAACGGACGGAGTACGGAAAGTTACGGCAGATAAGTCGGGCGCTACCTTGCTTACGTTAAGCTTGCCGCCGTTTTTGTAAATTTCACCCGATAACAGCGTCGGCTCGTCGCCGCCGATAAGCGTAAATACGCCCTTATCTTGATATACGACGCTACCGCCCTTTTCCGCAACGTTATCGCTTATTTCGCCGCCCTCGACGGATGCGGCTCTTGCGTCGTTGCTGCCCGAAACGTACATTGCGCCGCCAAAGGCTCCCGCGGTGTTCCCCTTAACAGTACTCCTTATTAGCGCGGTCTTGCCGTCAAGCGTAATTGCGCCGCCGTTGCCCTTAGCTGCGTTGCCGGATAGCGTGCACTCGGTCAAAGTGACTATGCCGCCGCTGAAATTTGCAATCGCGCCGCCGTTTATCGACGTAACGTTATTTATAAACGCAACGTTTGTAAACGCCGAGTTCCCCGTGTTGTAAACGGCTCCGCCGTGGTCGGTATTGCGGTTGTTGCGAAGCTCGGCATGATTAACGCGCAAAGTGCCGCCGTTTACTCTGATAAGCGAGCCGTTCTGCGAGAAAGAGCTTCCGTCAAGAACGATTTTCGCTCCGCTAGCGTCGCCCATTGCGAACGTCACGCCGCCGTTTACCGTAAACATATTGCCTGTCGCGCCCCTCGTTACCGTTACGCTTCCCGAATAGGTAAAACCGATAACGTACCAGTTTCCGCTCCTATACTCCATAATTTCGTAGCCCAAATGCGCAGTATTGGACTGCTCGGGCAAGAGCAGCATATATCCCGAATTCGTCTTCCATACGTCGATGATTTCCACTTTGCTTGCCTCGTCGTAACAGCCGCCGTCCGCAGGGTCGTAGAAATATTGATTGGCATCTATATACCAGTATTTATAGCCTTTTTCAACGATTTTACCGTCGGCAAGCGCCTTAGCGACGAGCTTTTTGTATGCCTCCGTCGCGGTTTCGAGCTTGAACGGATTAGCTTCGAAGGAAAAACCGAAGCGTTCGTAAAAATACCCCAAATCTTCACCGATAGCGAGCGAAGAATAATAGACCATGCGCTCGGTTTTCGTCAAATTGCCGTCAGTGTTCGTCACGCCGGCGGCCGTACGGGCGGCGTTCAAGTCGTAATAGCGATACAAGTTGTCGAGTTTGCCCCAGAACCCGCGATAGCAAGCTTCGAGATTCCACCAAAGCTGATAATTATATCCGTAGTTCTCTTCATCAGCCTTAAAGCATATCCCTTGTTCATTTTCGTCGGGAGTTAAATAATTTAACATCGCGGCGTTGAAGTTTCTCGAAACGTTGCGCGATATATACGCAAGCTCGAATTTTGCCCACATATTGTTCGTTGTTTCGCCGTACTCGCGGTCTACGCCGTCAAGCGAGTGCCCTATCTCGTGCGCAACGCCCCATCCCGGGGTGCCGAAGTTGGTCATAATATCCTCGCCGAAGTATATAAACCCGATATGGTCGCCGGCGGAAAACGCGGCGGCTCCGCCCCAAGGCTGAGTCACGCGGAAATTGTGATAAAGATGCAGGTTCTTTTCGTTATAATATTCGCCGAATTGACTTTCGGGACTCAGCGCAATGCCGTCGAACTCCAATAATAACGAAATATACTCGTCCCAACTTTCGGCGTTTCTCTGCGGGTCTACTCTGTTGGTAATAAAGTCGTTATAGGCGCGCTTCGCGCTCACGGTATTTATAAAGTGGTCGCCGACTAGCTCCGCAACGTCGCACATTCCTTCCGTCTCTTGCATCTTGTTATAATACGAAGTCAATTCCGAATAGAAAGAAACCACGTCTCCGTCTTTACGGAAAACGGGATAGAGGAATCCGCCCTCGACGTAAATTTTTACGTTAGAGGACTGTTGCGACGGCTCGTAGGGATTCACAATATGTATAGGCCCGCCGCCGTCAACTTGCCATGAATACTTGTCCGTAATAAAGTCGGGGAAAGTAAAAACGTTTTTCCCTAACGACAGACGGGACGTGGACGCCCAGCTCCGCCACTCGCCCTTGACCTGCGTAAACGCAATAGACGGCAACGGATCGCCCTCGTCCGCCTCTACGTAAACAGTAATCGTATCGCCTTTCATTCCGCCTACGCCTAAGACCTGACGGTTAATGCCGAACTGGGACAATCTGAGCGTATCGCGCGCATATGAACGCATATCGCCGTACTGCGCAATCACGTTCTCCGCGTCTTGGGCGGTGGAAAATTCGCGGCGGCTGTCCTTAACCAAATCTCCGCTTACAATAGCTTCCGCTCTGTCAAGCAACGGTTTTAACGCGCTCTCATAGCTTATTAAATTTTTAACGCCGTCGCGTATCTCGCCTAAGCTTGCTTTGTATTCGTCTTTAACGCTGTATTGCGCATAGTCGTCAAATAAGTCCAAAACTTTATTCGCGCTTTCATTGTCGGGCTGCAAAAAGCATATCTCTTTTGCCGTCGCCGTCCAGTTGTGCATGGTGTTTACTTTTCTGAATTCGAATTTTATCTGCGTGACGGTTACGGCTTCCTTTAAAGTGA
>CAYVEU010000063.1:0-11057 GCA_964450015.1 uncultured Christensenella sp.
AAGATATGTTAGAGGAAATATTCGATTATTTGATATACGAAAGCTTTTAAATATTCAAAAGTCGGAAACCGTTTAGATGAGGGTGCGTATAAAGCGCTCTTTCTTTTTGCAACCGCAATGCGTCGTTAGACGCGCTTCATATTGCCGTAAGGCAATGCTTCATAACGCAATGAAGCCGCTAACGCTAATGAAGCCGCTAACGCTAATGAAGTCGCTTCGCTAATTATGGATAATTAAATAAAATTAAGGATAGACCGTAAAATGAAGTGCACCCCACAATCTATCCTTTAAGTTTATCCTCAATGCGTCGTTAGACGCGCTTCATGTTGCCGTAAGGCAATTCTCTTTAAAGCATATTTTCTATCGAGCTTTTCGCAATGACTCCGACCGACTTGTTTACGACTTCGCCGCCCTTGAATACGAGCAGGGTGGGAATACTCATTATTCCGTACTGTTCCGCAAGTTCGGGCTGTTCGTCTACGTTTATCTTGCCGACTTTGACGTCATTGCGCTCCTCGGCTATTTGCGCTACGGTGGGCGCTAACATTCTGCACGGTCCGCACCATACCGCCCAAAAGTCTATAAGGACGGGAACGTCGGAGTTTATAACTTCATTTTCGAAGTTTTCCTTAGTTATTGTTATTTCTGCCATAGTTTCTCCTCGTGTTTTGTTATCGCTATTATTTTGTGTAAATAAGCGGCTTATAATTCGGCCTTTATTGCGGACATAAGATTAGCGGCTTTTTCTTTTGCCGAGTTTTCATCGGACGCGTAGCAAAGAACGTACACTTTCAGTTTCGGCTCGGTACCGCTTGGTCGAACGCAAACGAACTGTTCGTTTACGAAAGTGAATTTCAAAACGTCGGACGTGGGCAAGCCCGTCTTTTTAACGCGCCCGTCGGCGTAAACGGAAGTTCCCGCAAGATAGTCGGAAACGCAAAGTACTTTTTCGCCCGCGAGGGAATTTATCGTCTTTTTACGAAGTTCCGCCATGGATTTTGCCATATCCGCCATCGCCGATACGCCCGAATACGCTATACTCGTTACTTCTTCGCGGTAGTAACCGTATTTTTCGAAGAGTTCGGTAAGCCGCGTAAACAGCCCTTTGCCGATAGATTCGTAGTAGCATACCATTTCGGCGGTCAACATGCTTGCGACAACCGCGTCCTTATCGCGTGCGTGCGTTCCGCGAAGATACCCGTAGCTTTCTTCGTATCCGAATAAAAATTGGTATTCGCCCGTATTTTCCCACTCTTTTATCTTCTCGCCTATAAACTTAAAGCCCGTAAGCACGTTGAAAATCTTCACGCCGGCGTCGTTGGCTATGCGGTCGGCGAGGGTGGTCGTCACTATCGTCTTTACCGCGGCGGCGTTTGCGGGCAGTTTGCCGTCTTCGGACAATCTCGTTATTATGTAGTCGAGCAAAAGCGCGCCTATTTGGTTGCCGTTAAGCAGGCGGAAATCGCCCGACGAGTCCCTTACGGCGAGTCCCATACGGTCGCAGTCGGGGTCGGTGCCTATTACTACGTCCGCGCCTATCTCGTTGCCGAGCTCGATACCCATTTTCAGCGCCTGCGGATTTTCGGGGTTGGGAATGGGAACGGTGGAAAATTCCGTGTCGAACTTCGTCTGCGCGTCCACGCACGTCACGTTTATGCCCATGCGGGACAGTACCGTGGTGACGGGGACGAACCCCGACCCGTGTATCGGCGTGTAAACCAGCTTCAAGGTTTTTCCGTACTTTTCAACGGCGGCAGGGGACAACGACAGTTTGGATATTTCCTTATAATACGCTTCGTCGACAGTCTTGCCTATTACCGTTATATATTCGTTTACTTTGCAATTGTCGAGATTTTCTATACTTTCGGGGAATTGCACTCCGTCGCACTTAACCGAAAAATAATCGGTAATCCTATCTATATACGTTACGACTTTCGCGGTGTCTTCGGGGCTCATTTGCGCGCCGTCGCTGCCGTAAACTTTGTAGCCGTTGTATTCTTTGGGATTGTGGCTTGCCGTTATCATTATTCCCGCTATCGCGTTAAGCTTGCGCACCGCAAACGAACAAAGGGGTACGGGACGGACGTTTTCGAAGATATACGCGTTGATTTTCGCGCCGCTTAATACCGTAGCCGCGATTTTTGCAAATTCCGTACTGAATCTGCGCGTGTCATAGCTTATTACTACGCCTCTTTCCGCCGCGCCCGCGCCCAACGAATTTATAAACTCGGCAAGTCCCGCAGTCGCGCGAGCCACGGTGTAACGGTTCATTTTGAACGTGCCCAGTCCAACCGTACCGCGCATACCCGCCGTGCCGAAAGCGAGAGGGGCGGCAAAACGCTCGTTTATCTCTTTATCGTCGTTCTTTATTGCTTCCAGTTCCGCTCTTTCGGCGCTCGATACGCTCGAATACCATTTTTCGAATACTTCTCTTGACATATATATCGATAATCTCCTTTAATTAAATATAAATAATCAATATTGTAATGATAACACGGATTGGGATTTTTTTCAAGATAGATTTTCGGGAGATAGAAACAGTTATAGTTATATTGCTTGCGTTGCAAGCAGATATATTTTGCTAACGCAAAGTTATATACGCGCATTGCGCGTGTTATATTTCGCTTACGCGAAGTTAAGGATAAGAAAGGAAATATCGGCTGTTTTCTTCTTAAATTATCCTCAACTCTGCCATCGGCAGAATATAACTCGGCGTTAGCCGAATATAACTTGCCGCTAGGCAAATATAACTCCGCGTAGCGGAATATAACTCTTTTCTCTGCCCGAACCGAAGGGGCTTGCCCGTCAGGGTAATTCTCTCAAATAAATATCACAAAATTTGCCTATTGACAACTTTGCTTTTTTGATAGTATAATTATATTGCTAAGGTGGCGGTACTCTCGCCGTCTAATATGCAAAAAAACGGAGGTTATATGAAAAAGAGTATTTTGACAAAGATCTTGCTCGCTATGCTGATGCTCGCGCTTGTTTTTGCCATGGTTGCTTGCGGCGGGAATGGCGGCAAGACCGATGGCCCGGGCGATACACCGATAGTTGAAGATCCGCCGAAAGAGACGCTGGCGGAGCAGATCACGGGCGTTTTGCAGGGTGCCGACCCCATACTTAAAACTCTCCACGGAATTACCGCCGACAAGACGGTAGGTCTTGACATCGGATTGACCGTTGATTTCGCGGCAGGCAAGGACAAGGACGGCAAAGACGTTAAGGGCAACTACAATTTGGGAGTTAAAGGCAGACTCAACAAGACTGCACCCGAGTTGGACGTCACCTATAAGGCAGGTTCGACCGATTGGTTCAAACTGGCGTACAAGGACAAGAAAGTTTATTTGGGACAACCCTTGACCGCGGTAAAAGATTCTACCAAGACGATGGATAAAGTTATCGTTGACGTTGCGGAGTTGGAACCCACCGTTAAGAACTTGATGACCATCCTTATGGACGCTATCCCCGCGATTACCGGACAAATCCCCGACGGTATCCCCGAAGATATGAGTAAGTCGGTCGGAGATTTATTGGGTAGCCCCGAGTTCAGCGGAGTTTTGAACGCTATGCAATTGACCATTACGTCCATTCCCGGCGGTAACGGCAGCCGTATCGAGCTCGCTCCCGGTACCATCGAGAAAGTCGCAGATTTGTTACCCGTCATGTTAGCTAAGAACCCAACTTTGTTGAGTGTTGTTCAAACGGCATGCGATTGGATCAAGTCCGTAGGCGACGCGAATTCTTATCCCACCGTTCGTTTGGACATTTTGAAAACCGGCGACACGATTTCCTCAATCGAATTGGGATATGCGTATGAAAATGAAGCGTATCAAGGAAAACTTACCATCGACTTGGCTGTTTCCACCACGGACAGCAAAGTAGGCGCGGTTACCGCTCCGTCGGATTACAAAGCCGACGCTTTGGAAGCTACCGTCAACGCATTGCTCCCGCAAAAGGGATTGAAAGGCGAATTGAAAGTCGACGTCAACCCGAACTTCTCGGCTGACTACATGGGCTATGCAAGCCTCGCTTTCAGCGACCTCAACAATAAGAACTTGGGCACGCTCATCGGTTGGGCTAACGACGGCAAAGCCGTTTATTACGATACCGCCGAGCTTTACAAAGCGCTTGGAGCAGAAGCGCCTGCAAACACGGTTTACCAGGCGACTCTTGCCGACGAAAAGTCCGTTGCGGATTTGATTAACGACTGGTCGGACGGTCTTGTAGAAGACGCTAAGGAAGCGGCTGTTAAGAACGCGGACGCTGCCAAGAAAGAACCCTCCAAGGGAATTTTGGTTAGCATATACGAATGGTTGGGCGGCGACGTTAAAAATCTCGAAATCCAAAAGGATAAGGACGGTAATGAGAGCTACAAAGACCCGTCGGAAGGGCAAATAATGAACCAAGTAAATGCCAAAATCGGCAAGTACTGCAATTTCACTATCGAAGACAAATATTTCGGTACCGTTAAGAATATCGTCAAAAAGTTCGCCGAAAACGACGAATGGATTACCGGTATCGACATGGTAGATACGTCCGTGGTGAACACGTCGGCAGACTGGGGCGATTTACTCAAAGCTATCAATAGCGATAACTTCAAGACGAACGACACCGGCGTATACGGTATCGTAAACTGGGATACGACCAACTATAAGGGCGGCGTACAGCTCTACAAAGACGGAGAAAAGAACGACTTGCTCGACGCGGTAAACGTATTCGCTTGCAAGTACACCGACAATCAGCAGTCGGCAATCACCGTAGACGATATTTGCGACATCTGCGACTACTACGTAGCGGCTCTCGGATACTACTTGGGAGTTTATAGCGAAGACGAATGCAATAAGATCGATGAGCTCGACAAGACTTTCTTCCTAGCGAAAAACGCTTACGACCAGAAAGTTGCAAAGGGCACCGCAACCGACGCCGATAAGAAGACGTTCGAAGACGCTAAGAAAACCCACAAGGATGAGTTGAAAAAGATTTACACCGGAGAGAAGACTCAAAACGTCCTCAAAATGATATTCGGTATAGACAACACCTTGCAGGGCTTGATCGAAGGCGGCGCTAACCTCTACGTAGGCAGCGTTAAGAACGGCGGTCTCAACGGCTTTATCGGATTGAAGAAAGAGGCTGATTCCGAAGTTGCGGATACTTACATCGAAATCGGCGCAAGCTTGCGCTTCGTAACCAACACCGTTGTAACGAACGCTACCGCGGCGGCGACCGAAGACAGACTCGGCAAAGCGGCTGAGCACGAGCTCACCACCAAGGCTGACGAGCAAGAGGTTAGGATGCAATACGGAGAGTATATCGACGCGGACGGATTTATCACGGACGAAGCGAATGCAGCTAAGGACGACGTTTACACCGTAGCAAGAGATTTCATTACGGAAATCGCCGAAACTCTCGGTTGGTACATCAACACCGATAGCTTCACCGAAGCGGCGGAATAAGAGCCAAAACACAAAATAAAAAGGAACGCACGGCAGTGCGTTCTTTTTTAATTTAGAGAATTGCCCCTTGTTAGAGCAACTCGCGTTGCGGGAGAGGAAAGGGAATGAAGAGTCTACGCCATGAAGCATTGCCTAACGGCAACATGAAGCGGCTAACGCCATGAAGTATTGCCTGCGGCAACATGAAGCGGCTAACGCCATGAAGCATTGCCTAACGGCAATATGAAGCGGCTAACGCCATGAAGCATTGCCTAACGGCAATATGAAGCGCGTCTAACGACGCATTAAGGATAAAATATAAGGTAGATAGAAGTTTATCCATAATTAGCGAAGCGACTTCATTAGCGTAGCGACTTCATTAGCGTTAGCGTCTTCATTCGCCCAGCGACTTCATTTCGTTAGCGTAGCGCCGCAAAGCGGTCGCACGTTCCGTTTATTTGCTTTTCGCGCTCTGATATGCTATAATATAAAAAAGTATTCCCCAAAGAAACTGCGTATTTTGTGACGGAGAGGTTAAATGAGCCGACAGCGAATTTCAAGAGAGGAAATGAGGTATAAAGTGCCCGGTGTGTGCAATCGGTTTTGGCGGGTCCACACGAGCTTTATTTTGCTGTCTGCGGCGTTGTGTGCGGTTGCTATCATATTGGCATGCAGTTACATTTTGGTGCAAGACTTGCGTA
The DNA here is from genome assembly GCA_964450015.1 of uncultured Christensenella sp. GTDB lineage: Bacteria > Bacillota > Clostridia > Christensenellales > DTU072 > CAG-1782. The sequence continues at coordinate 6,137 of CAYVEU010000063.1, forward strand.
AAATGGAGCCGAAAATGTCCTTTATCTTTATGTGCGAGGTGGAGGATTCAGAGCAGATACAACGCGTTACCGATAAGTACGCTTTTACGGTCGACGTCTATTTTGCCGCATACGACAGTAGGTTCGTTCCCAAGGCAATGCCCGAGGACGAAGGGGAAACGGCAAGCGATAACACTTATGATTTTTCGTATTTCGGTTCGTTTATGGAAGAAAACTATAATTCGCCGCGCAAAGACGTGATGTTCGTACTGTTACAGCCCGATCTTTCGGCGGGCGTGGCATATTTTTACAAAGAGTTTGACTACGCGGATAAAGCTACGTTGCGAACGGAAGATATCGACAAAATAATAGGGGAGACGTTGGCTGCATTATGAGTAACATTGCCTTCTTTTTGTCGAGTACATTTAACGATATGCAAAGCGAGCGCGACCTTATCCGCGAGCGCATTACGCCCGAAATCGAAGAACTGCTTCGTAAATACGGGCACAACATCGAATTTATCGATTTGCGTTGGGGCATCGATACCAAAGACGTAGACGAGAGCACGGCAGGCAGCAAGATCCTCAAAACGTGTTTTGACGAGATACGCAAGACGCTTCCTTTCTTTATTGCCTTTATCGGCGAGCGGTACGGGTGGGTGCCCGAACAAGAGTACGTTGACGCGGTATGCCGTGATAGCGGGCTTGCCGGCGACGACTACTTTGAAAAGAGCGTTACCGAATTGGAAATTGCGTGCGCTATGCACTCCTATCCGTTTATGGATAAGTGCTTGTTTTACTTCCGCGAGCCGGTGGACTACGGTACCGATACCGCGGCGCGGGATACCTTCGTGTCCGACGCGGAGCACCGCAAGAAGTTGGACGCCCTCAAAGAAAGATTGCGCAAAAAGTATCCGGGCCGCGTGCATACGTATAAAGCCGATTGGAATATCGCCGAACAAAAGATAGACAATCTTGACGAGTTCGAGCGGCAGTTGCTTGACGACGTACGTCAATGTCTTGCCGAAGAATTGCAAACGGAAAGGGCGCGCAATCGTTGGGAAGAGAGCAGTAATATTATCGACAGCACGGTGTCCGGGCTCGTATTCTCGTTTTCGGGACGAACCGACGAAATGGAAAGGGTGGACGAGTTTGTGCGCGGAGACGCTGCGCGAGTGATGCTGCTTTGCGGCGATTCCGGCTGCGGCAAAAGCTCGCTCATGGCTAAAATCGTCGATACGTATAATGACGACGACCATATCGTCGTGCCGTTCTTCGTGGGAGCGGACGGCAATACGTCTACTGCCGAGAGTTTGTTGGCGCTCTCGGTATACCGTCTTTCGCACACTCTCGGGGTGCCGTTATGCTTTGACCCCGACGGCGAAATCGAGGACTATGCTACGCTTGCAGAGCAGTTTTCGCTGCTTTTGAACCGCGCTTCACAGCAAAAGCGCACCGTTTTAGTAGTGGACGCTATCAACCAGTTTGCCGCAACGATGTATGACGAACGGCTCAAATGGTTGAATCTATATGCGCTCAATCCGTCGGTACGCGTTATTCTTTCGGCAACGACCGATTACCGACAGCTGAAATACGTACAGGCGTTGGGTGCGAGCAGACTGGATTTGGAGTATTTTTCGGACGAAGACATTTCCGACGTGGCGCGACGTTATTTTACCGTCAACCACAAAGAACTCAACGACGCCGTGTTGCAAGAAATCGTCCATAAAGGGGAGAGCGCAAACCCTTGTCGACAGCCCATTTATCTAATGAGCTTGTTGCAAGACCTTAACAATATCGGTCGCGAGGATTTTGCCGCCATTAAGCGGCGTGAAAGCGAAGAGAACGAGGCGGCCGCCGACGCCATTGTCAATTATCTACGGGACGCGGTTCGAACTTCGCCCGACGACTTATACGCTCAAATCGGCAAGGTATTCGACAAGGCGGCGCAAAAGGTGGGCAAAGAGGCATGCGAGGTATTTGCCTGCGCCGTTGCCGCAAGCCGTCGCGGACTTAGCGAGCGGTTCTTAGAGAGGATTTGCCACAGTATCGGGTGTGAATTTACAACGGTTACGTTTTCGTATTTCCGCAAACTGTTTAAAAATTATCTGTGCCAGCGCGAAAACGGCACGTGGGATTTCAGCCACAATTTGGTCAAATCGTATTTTGCCGCTCGGTTCGAAGGGAGCGAATTGTACGCTTCGGCGGTACGGGCTGCCATCGATATTTTGACGGTCGAGGATAACTCCGACTTTAAGAAGAGCGAATTTGCGCACTTTGCGGCAAAAGGCAATCGCTTGGATTTGTTCGTGCCGTACTTTGCCGCACACAGTTCGGATATTACGGTACGCGCGTCCCTAGTGGGGGTCACCCAGCAATTGCAGCAAACGCCGCAAGCCGTAGACGCCTTATTCAATCCGATTACGGCTGACAGCAAAGCGGTGTGGGAGTTCTTTATACAGTCTATACAAAGCGGCTTGTACGAGCCGAAGTCGGCAGAGATATATGCGCAAAAAGTGCTGTGCGCAATATATTCTACCGACTATGCGGGCGATAACGACGCGTTGCGGCTGATTACCGAGTTGTATCTTGCGCTGTCTTCGGTTGCCGTAACGTCGGGATACTATGCGGTAGGGCGCGATTACCTGCACCTTGCGCGCGAGTTGGCGCAAAAAACGAACGATACTTCATTGTTTTACGACGTCGACTCTAAGCTATCCGTTTGTTATTACGCTTTGGGCAACGAAGTGCTGCGCAAAAAATACCACCGTTTGGCCGAACGGGCGTTACAAAACCGAATCGACGACGTTTCCCGCGCCGAGGACGTCCGCCTCTTGTTGCAAATCCGTTACGACGATTGCTTGCAAAAGACGGAAAGCATATTCGTGCGCCGCAAGGCTTTGGACGACAGTTTGCAAAAGATGCGCGACTTGCTGTCGCAAAATAAATTGGAGCCGCAAGAAACGGCGCTGTGGTATGCGCGCATATTGCACGTCGGGACCTTGATTAGCCGCAAAGAAAACGGGATATTCGAGAACGCCGAACGGGTCTGCCGCGAGAGTCTCGTATCGGCGCAGGCGAGCACGGAGAAAGCGGAGATACTGTACCGACTGGGCGTGTGGCAGGCTGAGAAAGACGTTGATGCCGCCGATGAATTACTGCGGCAAGCGCACGAGTGTGTGTTGGAAGTTTTACAAGGCGGCGAACAAATCCGAACGCTTGCGCTTTTGGACGACGTTTGCGAAATGCAACGCGGTTTGGAAAATATGCGGGGTAATACCGCGCCGGACGCCGAGCGCGAGCAAGCCGAGGTCTTGCGTAAGCTTAACGCGTTGCAGCCTACGTATTCCACGCTTTGCCGTACGCTGGACTACGCGAAGCGCGGCGGTACGTTTGCCGTGTCGGATATTGAGCGGGCTTCGCTTGTAAAGCAGCGTAGAGAGCTTGCAAAAGGGCAGGTGAGCGCGGAGCAAAAGGCGGTAAACAAAATACTCTTGCTGATTACCGTTGTCGTTGCCGCTCTGTTCGTGGTTATCATGCCGCTGTTCTTCTCCTTTTTCCGCGTGAAAGCATTGGAGATCTTCTCGTATCATTCCGCCTATTCGATGTTTGTCAATTTCTACGTACAGGCGCTGTTCGAAACTTTCTTCAATATGTTCTTTTGCTTCGGCGTATACGGACTGTTACAGGTATTTCGTATCGGCAACGATTACAAGCTCCGTTCGGTGTGGATAAAGCGTTGTATCGTTTTGTTTGCGGCGGCTGCCGTGGTGCTTATCGTGTACTTTGCGGTATGGCAGTACTTTGAAAAGCGGTTCTTGATAAACGGGGCAAAGGGCGATTTCTTAACGTGGGAAATTCCGTTTCAGACGTTGCAGGTCTGCGGCTTTTTACTGGTTGCGCAGTTGTGTAACGAAGTCTTTACCTTTATCACGCGCGAAATGCCGGTGCGTCCGTCGGCGCGCCGATATAAACGGTTCGTATGCGAGTATCGTGACAAAATGCTTACTTATTGCGTTAATTTTGCCGTGTTTGCATGCACGGCGCTTGCGTATTGGTTGGCGGCGCGCGCTTTTGTGCCCAAAGGATTTTTGACGAATACCGAGGCTCCGACGCTCATATTGCCTATTGTCGGTTTCATTGCGGCGGCAAGCTGTATGGCGGCAGTTATGGCGTCAAAGATTATTTACTTGACGGCGGCGCGCTTTATTACAAAGGGGAAGTATGCAAAAAAAGATACGCATTAGATGTATTTTAATCTTGCTCGTGTTTGCGGTTGTTGCGTCTTCGGGAGTGGGCGTCGCTTTTGCCATGAGCGATACCATGACTATCAGCGCCTTTCGCTACGGAGCGGGCACGCAAGACGACCCGTACCGCATTTACACCGCAATGCAGCTGATGAGCTTGCAAGAGGTATCGGCAAGTCCCGTTGCGGAAGAACGCACCAAAGGCAAGTATTTTGTTTTATATAACGACGTCAAGCTCTCGTATCGTCCGGGTGAAACGCGGTACGGATTTTACGGCACCTTGGACGGCAACGGTCACAGTATCACGACAGGCAACGACTGCTTTTTATTTTTACGTCTTCAAAACGGCGCCGTGGTTAAAAACCTGCATTTTGCCGTGGATATTTTGCTTGATTCGTACACCGACGCCTACGGAGTGTTCAATCGCATCGAGGCGGGCGCGCTCGTTACCGATTGCACCGTTGCGGCAAACGTAGAGATTGACTTCGAGGGAGTTGCCGCGCAGGCGGCGAAACGCGTATCGGCACAATCGTTTTGTTATCAAAACGACGGGAAAATCGCAAACAGTACGTTTGACGTGCATATTTTCGGCGGTAACGGCTTCTGTCAGTTCCGCGAAATAGCTGGCCAGGCTCAGCAGGCAATGCCGCAATGCCAAGAACTACAAGTTGGCAGTGGCACACCTCGAACGATATT
>CAYVEU010000064.1:0-10975 GCA_964450015.1 uncultured Christensenella sp.
GTCATTCCGCCCATTCCCGCAACGGCGAGAAGTCCGAATATCGTATCCAAAGCCGACGCGTGTCCCGCGCAACCTATTATAAGCATGACCGCGACCGCAATCGCGCCGAGCAACGCGCATATTACGCTCAACGCCGAGTACGGTTTCGCTCTGTAAATAGGCTCCAAGTTCGTCCTCGTGATTTCCTCGCGGTAACTCGAATCGTACTGAACCAACGGCTGGTTTTGCGACGCAAACGGAACCAATGCTATCGGCTGAACTATCGGCGGCAACTGCACGATACTGGACGGCGTGGGAATCGCATTGTATTGATTTGCGGCAATAGGTCCGAACCCACCCGTGGTATTCGGCTGTCCGCCCTGCGAATAATAATAATTTCCGTCTTTCCCCATACTGGGATTGGAAACGTCGCCGCTTACGGGAAACGGTACGCTCTCCGCGTCCACGGGCACCCACGTGCCTTGTTGTCCGTTGACGGCTCCCCTATGCGCCTGAGCGACGGGAGCGTTGTTTTGATTATCCATCATGTTTGTCTCCTAATTATAATATTATTGGTTCAGATTGACATTAATTGCCGAGGTCTGTACTTGCTTTGAAGGGGTGGCTACCGGCACCGGATAGTGACACGGTAAAACTCCGTAGCTGACTTTCGCCTTGTATACTCTGCCATACTCGTCGGTCTGGTAGTATACGGGCAGTCCCGCCAAATGGTTGGCGGTATAGCTTGCGGGGTCGTAATTGCCGTTTTGCGGAATGGGTACCGCGAAGCACGGATTAGGCGCGGTCGGGTACGCGTTGCGCGCCGTCCTGTCTATATCCATACCGTAAAGAGGTTCGGGCTGCGGGACTTGAACCTGAGAGTTCTCGAATGCGTCGCGCGGACGTTTTTTATCGCAATAACTGCAATACTCCGCATTGAGAGGGTTCATCGTGCCGCATTTGGGGCAAATATACGTATAAGTTGCACCCTGTGCGTCCATGCCTGTCTGTAAAATACGCTTCTTTTCTTTCTTATTCATTTTTTCTCCTCTATATTTTACGTCTTCCGGCCAAGGCGAGCAATCCCGTCATAACCGCAAGCACCGTAACTATATACGCGCCTATTCCTAATTTCGCCTCTATATTTTTATCTATAAACATTATTACAAGGCTCAGTACCGCACCGATTAGCGCAAGCATACCGAATATCTTTCCTATAATAGGATAGCGTTGCGCTTTAACGGAAACCAGATTGATTATAAGGGTCAGCACCGTAAACACCGCGTAAACTATAAGCCCAACGTATGCCAACAGCTCCGTAATTTCCATTGCCGCTATGTCATTATCAAAAAAATCAATGACTATAGCGATTACACTATATCCCTCAGCCCACTGAGTGAATGCCAAATCCTTGACGAAGTACCCCACTGCGAGCAACGCAACGGATATTATACCAAGCAGCAAACCGATTATTGCGGTTACGCAAACTTTGCGCGCGGGCGCGGACTCCTCATCATAATATTCGTAAGTTCCGTCCTCCGGATTGTACAGCATCGAGCCGTCGGGCGAATACCTATCCAAAGGCTGCATTTGTCCGGAATACGGCACGACGATCAACGGCTGAATCATCGGCATGGGCATATATCCGCCTTGCGCATAATTCTGCCGGCTTACGCCGTCGTCGTTTTTGTCCTCGGGATTGCTCTCGGGAACGGGCGCAATGGATTGCGCGTCGGACCAAAAGCTTCCGCCGTTGGACGATCCGTAATAATCCGCCATCTGTTACCTCCGTTTCTTTTTTCCGCCTGCCGCCGCCGCAATAACTTGCAAAAACGCCGACACCGTCAATATCATTATTCCGACGGGCACGGTTTGCATATCCGCAATCTCCGTCGCTACGGCCGCTACGCATACGATAAACGCAACAACCGTCGATAAGCGCATTAATTTCCCCGTCCCTCTTTTCCTTATAATAAGCGCGCTTCCTATTATCATAAGGACGTCTACGACGGTATATATAAGAGCGAACAGCCCGATATAGAATCCCATATTGGCTGTTTGGGCACCCGAAAATGCGTTTATACAGTCCATTATAAGAGTTATACCGTCTTTATCCTGCGCGACGTGGAATATGCTTCCTACGCTCGCGATTTTACCTATAAGCGTCACTATCAACGCCGCGACCGATAAGATAAATATTATCAGTGCGGATACGTTTATTTTAAACTTTTTATCTTCCGCTTCCTGCTCGTAGTCATAATAGTCGCCGTATATGGCTTCTCGAAGCTGCGTCTTTATTCGTCTTATCTCGCGGGCGTACTCGTCACTCCCGCCCTTGCCGTAGAGAAAATACTCACTGCTCGGACTCAACTCGAAATCCACATCCCCGCGCCGTCTTGCGGAAGGCGTTTTCCTTTTCGCCATTTCGCGCTCCCGATTTTAGAAATCGTCGTCATCGTCGTAGTAATCGTCGTAGTAGTCGTCGTTATCGAACTGCGGCGGTTGCTGTTGTTGGCTGCCGTAAGGCATCATGATAACCGGTTGGATTATCGGCGGCAGCTGAATAAACTGCGGGCCGTATCCGTATTGCGGTTGTCTTTGTATTTGCGGGACGTTTCTTACGTCGACCTTTTTATTCTTTTTTCTAGCCATAATTCCTATTCTCCAAAGGTATCGAATATGCTGTACGGAACTTTCTTCCTGCAAAACATACTGAGTATCAGCGTAACGACGGGCAAAGCTATCAATATCAGCCAGCCGTAGCCGCAAGTAAATCCGCCGTCACCGGTTATTCCGTTCATAACGACGCCCAGTATATCGCCGAAATTCATTTTTCCGTCGATAGGCGTAAGGAACGCCAAGCCGCCCACCGCGCTCAACGCGGCGAATATTATCATAAAGATACTGCCCAGTCCGAAGCACTTAAATATCCGCTTGTTAAACATTCCGAGGAACGCTTTTATGAACATAACGAGCGCGCACACAACGTACAGTATCAAGCCTACGGGGAACGCTAATATCGCGTACTGCGCGATTTGGTCCGCCATGCCGACTTCCACTTTGGAAACCATCTGGTCGTACAGCGGGCTGTCGCCCAAGCTGCTTAAATCCTTGTCGAAGCTTCTCGCAACGTACTTTATAAATCCGAATATCGGGTCGAGCAATCCGTAAGCCGTGCCTTCGAATGCGTTCGCGTTGGAACCTTCGCCGTTTTCTCCTTCTTCTCCCTCCGCGTCTTGACCGTTTTCGCCGTCGGCGCCGTCTCCGTCCGTCTCTTCTCCCTCTCTTTTAATCGAAGAAACGTCGGCGTTCGACTCCTCGCCTCCGGTATTTTCTTCTTCTTGGTTTGCGTCCTCGCCGTTATCGTCGGGGGTCTGATCGTCGACCTTAGGTTCGGTTTCCATAAAGAGCGCAAGATACTGCTGCGGAACCGCGTCTATTTTGAGGTATCCCAAAACGTAGAACCCGACGGATATCAAGAAAACCAACGCCATAAGGAAGCATACGAATTTTCTCATAACGAAGAAATAGTCTTTGCCGCGCTTCTTCGGCTTTATATCTTCGGGCAAACTGTAATATTTCGGGTCTATACCGCCGTTGCCGTTGAGGGCCTGAACTCTCCTGCGGTAAGTTTGATTTTGGATAGCGTATCTCTGCCTGCCGCGCATAATGCGCTTTTGCATACGAAGCTCGGCTTGCTTCCCCGCCTTTTTTGCTTTTTTCTTCTTTCCGCGCCTGCCGCCGTTGCCGCCGCCGGAATTGCCGTTGGGACGCGGCGATCCGTAACCCATGCCCGAACCACCCGTGGGATAACCCATAGGTCCGACATTATTACCGTAATATCCGTTGTTACCGTTCGCCATTTCACCACCCGATTGCCCTAATGCGCCGACGACTTGCATTTTTCACCGCGCCGCAAAACTCGACACTTTGAGCAAATTATAATACTAGATAATAGTATATGATATAGTGTACCATACACTGCGAAAAATTTCAATAGTAATTCGTGATTTTTTTAGGTTGTTTTAAGGAAAATATTTCTACTGCTTACAAATGCCGAAAAACGCCCGCTTGCGACGAAGCATTAACGGCGTTTGGTAATTTTTTTCTCTTTCTTATAACTGACGCAGCTCAAAATAAAAGTCAGCACGGGAATAACCAATATAGCGTACGCGCCGTAGCTTGCGTTAAGCACCGTAGAGGTTCCCATAAAAAAGTCGCCTATTGCGTCCGCCGTCATTCCGAAGATATACATACCGCCGAAAATTATCACCGCCGAACAAAGCAACGTAAGTATGCTTATAAAGCCGAATTTATACTTGTGATAAGCGCCGTTTTTTGCGCCTCTGAATAACGAAACAAGCGATTTCAGAAACCCAAACACTGTTATTACAAACAAAATCACGCAAGCCACGGGAGCAGCGTACAAAGCTATTTTTTCCATTGCGGACGCGTTCTCCGTCTTCTCGTTAAAAACGCTTTTAAAGTAATCGGAAACGTTGTGGAAGTCGTAGTCGTCGAACAGCCCTTGCACAAGCGAGGTCATCGTAACGTATTCATCCTCGCCGTGGTTTTGGGGCACTACGAAGACGGCCGTATAATCGGAAAACGAAAGCTCGAATAAGCCTATCGCGCATATTGCCGCCATGACGAGCAAAAGCAGCGTTATTAAGATTACGGCGAAAGTGCGTTTATTGACGTAGGCGCGTTTTTTGCCGTCGGTCGCAGCCGCGCGCTCCGCCTCGCGCATATCCACCCCGTTTTGCCATGCGTCGTAGCCGAGCTCCGCCCTTACGCGCGCGTTGACGTACGCGCGGTAATAAGGACTACTGAGATAGTCTATATTTTTAACGAACTCGGTATCGTCCATCTCGGATATATCTTTGATGTACGGTCCGTTCTTTTTAGACTTTTTCGCCATTTTTCCTCCGACGTTATTTATCGCCTTTAAGACGATAATAGCCGCGGCGTTTTAATTTCGGTCGCGACTATTGGGTAATTATTCTACTGATTTTTGCTTACTTCCCGTCCGAATCGGGTATGAATTTATACACGATTCTATTGGGATTGTACTGATAAACGGGCTGATTGGGGTTGAGATAAGGCACGACCGTAAACGGTTGTACCGCGCCTGCGCCCATAGCCGCGTCGCCGTACCCGAAGCCGCCGTAACCGAAGCCGTAGCCCGCGTTACCCAAAATTCTTCTTATAGCCTCTCTCTCCGCCTTGATACGGTCGTCCGCAGCCCGCTCGATAGCTTGTTTTTCGGCATTGTATCTAGCCGCGGCTTCCTTGTCTGCGAGTATCCTCTCCTCGACTATGCGTTCCGCCGCCGCTTGCTGCAACGCGCTCGTAGACATACGCAGTTTGTCATCCGCCGCCTGTTCCGCCGCGATGATTTGCAATACAGCCTGTCTTGCCGCCGCCTTTTCCGCTTCCTCTCTGGCGGACATTATATGCTGAGTGGCGTATCTCTCGATAGCTACCCTGTTTGCTTCGACCTTATCTCTCGCAACCGCTTCTATACCGGCGCGTTCCGCAACGAGCCTCTCCGCCGCCGCGTCCAAAACTCTCTCTCTTTCGGTTTCCAAAAGTTCGTCGATTTCTTTGTTGCGCTTTGCGAGAATATCCTCCACTTGCTTGTCCGCCGCGGCAACTCTTTCGTCCGCCGCTCTCTCCGCCGCGATTATTTGCACGACGGCTTCCCTCGCCGTGGATTTCTTTATTGCTTCCGTTTGGCTCTCCAACTCGCGCAGGTGCTCGGACTCTATCTTGCTTCTCTCCTCGGATACGCGGGTCGCGACCGCTTCTTCCACCGTCGCCTTCCTGAGCGCTTCCGCCTCGGCAACAGCTTTCGCCTGTTCCTCAACATACTCTTCCCTCGTGTTTTGAGCGTTACGAACTCTGTTCATCGCTTTGACGTATTCGTTTCTGGGACGGCGTTTTCCGCAACGAACACAGTTCGCCGCGCCGATTTGGTTTACCTTTCCGCAATACTCGCAGATATACGATAACTGTTCCATACCGAGATTTATTTCTTTCTCGATATCGAATTGCTCTTTGTCTACTTTCTTCTTTTTCGCCATTTCAATGCTCCTTCCCTTATAAATACCTAATCCTATATGGAGTCAATTCCCCATATAGTATTATTATATATGTAAAAAGAAATTTTTTCAATAGGTTTTATTACATTTCTCAATTATTTGTTTGAGCAATTTTGTCAAATAAATAAGGAGTGGACGGAATTGAGTGATTTTTTCCAAAAGACGAGCGTAGGCGTACCGTCGTCGCAACTCTCTCCGTCTACGAATATGCTACGCACATTCAAGGGATACTCCGAGGTTGCTCCTCTTCCCCACCGCAACAAGCACGTCGGGGATACCCCTATTATGACAGTCGAAGTCTTTTGGAAAAGTCCTCGAAATTTTAATCTTTTATCCGCCATTAATTTACGATATTAACCATTTTGACAGCATATATATTTTTCATTTTGAGGACGTAAAGCGCTTGATTACGTAAGCTCCGCCTTACTTATTGAAAGTATCTTTCAGTTCCACTATGCGGTAAAACACCAACCCGTCGTCGCCGCGCTCCGCAAGTTTATAATAAGCCGCGCGCATGAACTGGAACGTGTCGCCTATTTCCCGCTCGTTTAGATACGGCTCGGCAATCGCTCCCGTCACCGTTTCCAACGAATCGGGATTTATGCGGTCGTCGAAATTCTTGCTCTCCTCGGTTTCGTCGGTAAGCAAATTGGCGTATTTTTTCAGTACCACGGGTATGCCTTTTTCAGCGTCAACCCATTGAACCACGCCCTTGACTTTTATCCCCGCGTTTGCTCCGCCCTGCTTGCTGTCGGGAATATATTCGCATCTGACTAAAATCGGTTTGCCCGTTTCGTCGGTCTCGTGGGAAAGGTATTTGAGTATATACGCGCCTTTGAGCCTTATCATTCCGTTCGGAACCAAACGCTTGTACTTCGGCGGCGGATTGACTGCAAAGTCGCTTTCTTCGATATAAATTTCCCTGCCCAAGGGCGCTATTCGCGAGCCCTTTTCCGGATAGGCGGGATTGAGTTCCACCTCTATATCCTCTCTTTCCGTCAAATTTTCTATGACTACTTTAAGAGGCTTTTCCACGACCATTGCCCTGTCCGCGTGTTCGTTTAGGTAGTCCCTGACGCAGTGTTCGAGCAACGCCCCGTCCACTTCGCTGTTCGCTTTGGCAACGCCTACCGCCGCGCAAAAATTCTTGATAGCTTCGGCAGGATACCCTCTTTTCCTCATTCCGCTCAACGTCGGCATTCTCGGGTCGTCCCAACCGTCGACCGCGCCGGTATCCACCAGTTTCTTCAAATACCGCTTGCTCATTATCGTATTCTTTATATTAAGTCTTGCAAACTCGTACTGATGCGGCTGTTTGACAAATCCGCAGTTTTCCACGACCCAGTCGTAAAGCGGGCGGTGGTCTTCGAATTCCAACGTGCAAATAGAATGGGTTATCCCCTCGATAGCGTCGCCTATCGGATGCGCAAAGTCGTACATCGGATAAATGAGCCACGCGTCGCCCGTGTGGTGGTGATGCGCACGCAAAATACGGTAAATTACCGGATCGCGCATGTTTATATTGCTGCTCGCCATGTCGATTTTAGCGCGCAAAGTCTTGCTTCCGTCGGGATATTTTCCCTCGCGCATCTCCTTAAACAGTCGCAAATTCTCCTCGACCGAGCGGTTGCGCCACGGACTTTCCGTTCCGGGTTCGGTCAAAGTCCCGCGGGTTTGCCTTATCTCTTCCGCAGTATAGTCGCAAACGTACGCCAGCCCCTTTTTGATGAGCTCCACCGCGTAATTGTAGGTCTGTTCGAAATAGTCGGACGCGAAACACTCGTTATCCCAGCTAAATCCCAGCCACTTTATGTCCTCTTTTATACTGTCGACGTACTCGACGTCCTCTTTGGTCGGGTTTGTGTCGTCGAAACGCAAGTTACATTTGCCTTCGTAACGTTCTTTTATTCCGAAATTAATGCACAGGCTCTTGGCGTGCCCTATGTGCAAATACCCGTTGGGTTCGGGCGGAAATCTCGTTATTATCTCCGTAAGACGCCCGCTTTCCAAATCGTTTTCTATAACGTTTTCAATAAAATTAGTAGCCATATTTACTCCTGTTTTTTCCCGCATTCGCAGGGGAATACGAGCTTTTCGCTCTTGATTTTCATTCCTCTTCCGCCCTTAACAAAACCGAATTTAATAAAATAATCGTCGACGTACGCTATTTCTATCTCCTCGGACGCGTAACTTGCGCCGTTTAAAAGACTTCGCGTGAAAAAATCGCCGTATCGCTTGCCTCGAAATTCTTCCTTTATTCCTATCTTCTCCAAAACGGACAATTCGGGAGTTACGGTCAGTCTGGCTACGCCTAACGCTGATTCCTCGTCGTAAAGAACGAATCCGACCTCCGCTCCGAACGGACTTCCGAATATGCTCTCGGATAACGCATCAAGCAACTTTTTATCATTAGTTGCCGTAAACGTCAACATAATCTTTTATCTCCCGATAATTTTATTTTTTCTCCTGTCGAATAGTGGGCGGACAAGCCACCCACATAACGCCGTTGTTAATTTTTTCGTTACGCTTATACGCGCCGCTTTTATCTCTTCCAACGTCTGACGAGCTTCTTTAAGCACTCTTCCAAAATCGCCTGATCCTCGGGCTCTCTGAACGACTCCGTGCGCGCGGTTTCTATAAGAACCGCTATCTCTTCCAAATCAGCGTCCGTCGTGTCGGGGTCCGCCATTGCCGTATCGACTATTATCAACAATACGGACAAATACCTCTCCGCTTCCTCACGCGTTTGCGGGATAAACGGCGTAGTCGCCGTCATAATCTCCTCTATCGCAGGCGTCCTGTCTTCCTTGACGGGCTGCACGACCTCGACTACGGGTGCGGGGGCGGGCGCAACTTCTTGCACAGGCGCGGGGGCCGCTTCTTGCACGGGCGCAGGAGCGGGCGCAGCTTCTTGCTGAGGCAATTGATACGTTACGTCGTAGTGATTATGAATTTCGTAATTGTGAGTCTCGTTGTTATTGGTTTCGTGAACCGACGTGTCGTTATAATTGAAATATGAATAGTCGTAACCGGGATTGTCAACGTGCACGGGCTGTTCGTTGCGTACCTCTACGCGCGCGGGTTCATTATTATTATGTTCGATTTTCGCGACGGCAGTTTCCGCAATCGGTTCTGCCGGTTGCGCGACGAACGTCGGTTCGACGACCTCTCGTTCGGGCTGAGCGACGCGTTCGGCAACCACGGGTTCCGCTATCGGCTGTTCGGGTTGCGCAAATTGTTCGACGATCGCAGGTTTAACGACCGGCTGTTCGGGTCGCGCGGCTTGTTCCACAACCGCGGGTTTTGCGACCGGCTGTTCGATATAAACGTACTGTTGAGAAAATACGGGCTGATCCGGATACGTGGGCTCGACGTACTCGGGCTCCGCATACGAGTCGGAAACGTATTCCGGATAATATGCGTCGGGCGCATACTCCGAAAACTCGCCTTCGGGTACGATTTTATCGTCAAGAGTAGTAGCCGCGACTTCGTCGGCAAACGAACTCTCGTCTTCTTCGGGCACTACTACGTCCTCGTAAGTTTCCAGTTCGTCGTAGTTTTCCTTTTCCTCTTCCTCGTAGGCTCCCAAATCGTCGCCAAAGCTTATTGATACGATAACTTCCATAATTTTACCTTATTCTTATTAATGCCGTTATTATTCATGCCACCTTTGAGCAAGCTTGATCAGACATTCTTCCAAAATTTCTTGATCTTCGGGTTCTCTGAACGCTTCCAAGCGCGCCGTTTCTATTAGTACGGCGATCTCTTCCAAATCCTCGTCCGTGGTTTCGGGGTCGGCCATTGCGGAATCGACTACTACGAGCAATACCGACAAGTACCTCTCCGCTTCCTCTTTCGTCATGGGGATAAACGGCTCGGGCGCTTCTTCCGCCGCCGCTTCGCTCTCGGGCTCGACTTCTTCGTCCATAACGATTTCCTCGTCTATGGGCGCCGTGTCTTCTTCGGGCTCTTCGACTATCATCTCTTCGTCCGATTCGAGCTCTTCTTCCAATTCCTCGAATTCGGGCGGCAAGACGGGTTCTTCTATCTCCTCTTCGGGCAATTCTTCCACGGGATTTCTCGGGAACATCTGCGTTTCTTCGTCGTCGTCCAAATGCTCGCCCAAAATGCTGTCGACCTCCTGCGCGATAGCTTCCAGTTCGGCGTCGGAGTAATCTTCATCGGCTTGTTCTTCGATAAGCACTTTGGCGTCGAGAATTTCTTGGAAGCTGGCAAAGCTCAATTCCAAACGAATACGGTGTCTGCCGTAGAGATATTCGAGCGCGAAATACAGCACCGCAAAGACCATGGTCGGTATTATTATACCGCAGATAACGCTTGCTACCAAAGAATAGCTTTCCGTAGCGGACGCACCGTCGCGTTCGTACATTGCAGCCACACCCATTGCGCAAATAATTCCGATAATAACGCTTGCGATGACGTAAAAGACTTTGCCGACCGTGTTTTTACCGTTGTACTCGCGTTTTCCCAAAACGTCGCGAGCGGCTATGTAATCGGACGGATACCCCTTTCTGTCTTCAAGGTATCTGCCCCAACCTTTTGCCGTCGGTTCGGGAAGTTTTTGCAACTCTTGGTAAACTTCGTCTACGTTTTCCTCGTCCACTCTATCCAAATTCGACAATTTAACGGTCGCCTTGAAGAGCTTTTTACGAAGTCCGTTCATTCGGCAAAGGAAAGAAAGACCTACCGCAACCGCAAAAGCCGCAATGATCAACATAGAACCGAAAAACGCGGCCCTCATTTCGTATTTAGGCACAAAACTCATGCCGTCGAATAAATTTTGTAATCCGTCCATGTAATTTAGAGACTCCCTTATTTAACGTTACTCGTATATTATAACATAGAAACAAATTTTTGCAATACATTTTTGC
>CAYVEU010000065.1:0-10962 GCA_964450015.1 uncultured Christensenella sp.
AAAAATCGGATATTGATTGCCAAAACCGAGCATATATGATATACTACAATAAAAATTACGTGCCTTAATCGGTTGAGGGAAATATGCCTGAAAATAAACAAAACAATAGAAAATCACTGCTATTTATCTTAATAGCAATCGTACTGGTAATTTTGGTAGCGGTGCTTTTGACTCAGACGCTGGGCGGCAACAAGGTGCCTACGCTCAGCTATTCGGAATTCCTTTATTACGTCAACGAAGGACGGGTAACGGGCGTTATCATGACCGGTAGCTACACCGCGCGCGTTCTTTTGGAAAAAATCCCCGAAGGGGAAACCGTTCCCGAGGGAAAACTCGAAGGCAGAGGATATTCCTTGGACGACTTTAAGAAAAATACGAAAAAAAGCGACTTTTACGTCGTAGTCGATTCCCGAAACAACATAACTTACACGATAAGCGAGGCTTATGCGGAAATGGACGGCGTGGAAATGCCGTACATCAACCTCAACGACCCCAACAGCGGCACGAGCTGGTCGACTATCGTGTCTATTATCAGCCTCGTTTTGATAGGCGGACTCGCGATTTTGATGTTCGTATCTCTCCGCGGCGGCAAAGGCAGCGGCAACGCTCTCAACTTCGGCAAGACGAAAGCGAGAGTAGCGAGCAACATCAAAGTAAAGTTCACCGACGTCGCGGGCGCGGAAGAGGAAAAGGAAGAATTAAAAGAGATAGTCGAATTTTTGAAATCTCCGAAAAAATTTATCAATTTGGGCGCGAAAATTCCTCGCGGCGTGCTTTTAGTCGGTCCTCCCGGAACGGGCAAGACCCTCTTTGCAAAGGCTGTTGCGGGCGAGGCGAACGTTCCGTTCTTCTCTATCTCCGGCTCGGACTTCGTGGAATTGTTCGTAGGCGTGGGCGCAAGCCGCGTAAGAGATTTGTTTGCGCAGGCTAAAAAGAATATGCCGTGTATAGTCTTTATCGACGAAATCGACGCGGTCGGCCGTCAGCGCGGAGCGGGACTCGGCGGCGGCAACGACGAGAGAGAACAGACGCTCAATCAATTGCTCGTGCAAATGGACGGCTTCGACACCAACGACGGCATTATCATAATGGCGGCAACCAACCGCGCGGACATTCTCGACCCCGCGTTATTAAGACCCGGCCGTTTCGACAGGCAGATATTCGTCCATACTCCCGACGTCAAAGGCAGAGAGGCGATATTCAGAGTTCACGCAAGAAACAAACCCATCTCCCCCGATATCGACTTTAAACAGCTTGCGCGCTTGACAAGCGGATTTTCGGGCGCGGATATAGCCAACCTCTTGAACGAAGCGGCAATCCTTGCGGCTCGCAAAAACAGGTCGGTAATTTTAATGGTCGACATTTTGGAAGGCATAAACAAAGTTATCGCCGGTCCGCAGAAAAAGAGCAGGATAATTACCGAAAGCGACAAGAGAATCACGGCTTACCACGAAGCGGGACACGCAATCGTCGGAAGGCTTATGAAGCATTGCGACGCGGTGCAGGAAGTCAGCATCATACCGAGAGGTATGGCGGCGGGCTATACTTTGAGCCGTCCCAAAAACGACAACAGCCACGTCACCAAAAACAAATTAAACGACGAGATAACGATGATGCTCGGCGGACGCGCGAGCGAAGAAATAGTTATTCAGGACATCTCGACGGGCGCGAGCAACGATATAAAGAGAGCTACCGAAATAGCGCGCAAAATGGTATGCGAATGGGGTATGAGCGATAAACTTCCCAACGTCTTCTACGGCGGCGACCAGGAAGTGTTTATCGGCCGCGATTACCAAACGCAAACCACTTACAGCGACGACGTGGCGGCGGTAATCGACGAGGAAATAAAGAAATTAATCGACGTAAATTACGCCCGCGCGATAGAATGTTTGAAAGCCAACCGCACGGTTTTGGACAATATGGTAAAACTTTTGTTTGAAAGAGAAACGATATACGGCGACGAAGTGGATATGCTTATGGAAGGTAAACCGCTCGACGAAATCAACGCCTATATCGACGAAAAACTGGAAAAGCAAAAGGAAGAAAGCGAGAAGCCGAAGCCGATAATTACGCCCGTTTTCGAACGCGCAAGCACTATTATAGTGTCCGAAGAAGACCTGAAAAAGGCGCTCGAAAATGAAGAAACGCCCTCTTCCGACAAGCAAAAAGACGCGGAAGAAAACGCTGAAAATACGGAAAAATCCGCCGAAAACAACGCGCCTGCGGAAGAAGCGACGACTACGCCCGAAACGGATAAAAAGGAAGAAGACGATTCCGAAGAATAATCGGAAAATTAAAGAAAAATTTAAATTTATAAAAAGGCTGTTTCAATACGAAACAGTCTTTTTTACGAGAATAAATTTAAAACTTCTTTGCCGTTTCGTACAGCGTATCGGAAAGTCTTTCCAACGTCGCTTTTTGTCGCCGCCGAAAAGCGTTTTCTATACAATTTTTCATCGTGGGTATAATTTTTATCGTAGAAAAATACGCAAAAATCACTGTCGTCTACCATAGCTCTATTTCTCTCCTCGTCGCAAATTCTTTTCGGCGGATAAATATCGATTGACGGCACAACCTGCTCGTACACTCTGACACGAACGGCTTGTTTATAAAATTTCGATAAAGCAAATTCTAAGAATTTTCTGTCCTCTTCCGTCGCCGAACTTTCATACGGCGTGTCGTACGCTATCCTGACAATATCGGGATATTTCCCTTGTAATTCGGTTACTACGTCATGGCATAAAGCGTCGAAATCGGTACTTGCTCCGAATAAAAACTGTCTAACGTTTTCATTCTCTATCAAGTTTACTACTGTTTTTGTTAATTTTTCTTTAAGTTCTGCTGTTACGTTTATCTTGGGGTGCCCGAAAAAACTGCACGATAAATGATCGTACATCCTTATCAACATATTGTCAATCTCCTTTTTTGTCGTTATCGGAGATAAAAAATAAAGTGCCGCCCCTTGCGAGACGACACCGTATAATATACCTCTCGCATAGCTGCTACACCATTTGCGAAATAAATACTAAACCTAAGTACCTTAGAGTTTTGTAATACCTTGCGACGAGAGGCATATTGCCGCACAATACAAGGTATTAACTGTTTAAATGTAAAAAATACTAGCTCTTCGACTTAGTTTATTATTTCGCACATTTTTCTTAAGTTGGTGTAGCGAATTTATGATAACACAAAATTTTTATTTCGTCAATATTGCAGCCACTGTTCACTCGCCCGTTTGCATTTTTTGCTCGTCTCGCTGCGCTCATTTAATAAAAAATCGTAAAACCGACTATTTGTAAACTGGAATTTAATCTTTTATAAAATGAACAGAGATAAACACAAAACGGAACAAAATATTTTTATTTTATTTGATTTCGCGTATTTTTGACAAACTTTTTTACCGATAGACTTGCATTTTCATTATTACCGTGCTATACTGATTTTATAAAAAGTCGGAAATGCGACAAAATGTTAAATGGACGGTGCGTCGTGAAAGAAATTAGAAGAGATATTTATCTTAAAAGATTAATCGAACGAAAAGAAAACGGATTAATTAAAGTTATTACCGGCGTAAGGCGTTCGGGAAAATCATATTTGCTCTTTAAACTCTATTACGACTATTTGCAATCTATCGGTATAGACGACGAGCATATTGTTCGCGTTCAACTGGATAACGACGAGTTTGAATTGCAAAGAGATAAAAAAGAGCTCTATCAATATATCAAAAGGCACACCGAAGGCAACGGAACATATTACATTTTCGTAGACGAAATACAATTTTGCGACGGCTTCGAGGGCGTTTTAAACGGTTTGTTATATCGCAACAACGTTGACGTTTACGTTACGGGAAGCAATTCCAAGTCTTTATCCAACGACGTGTTGACGGAATTTAGAGGGCGCGGCGACGAAGTTAGGGTTTATCCGCTCACATTCAGCGAATTTATGCAAAGTTACGACGGTGACAAATACAGCGGTTGGCGAGACTATTACACGTTTGGCGGACTGCCGCTGGTTCTTTCTAAAACTTCGTTCGAGGCAAAATCGCAATATCTAACCGATTTGTTTAAACACATTTATCTCAGGGATATTATCGAGAGAAATAAAATTCAAAACAAAGAAGCTTTGGAAACTCTGGTTGATATTGTTGCGTCGGGAATAGGTTCATTAACCAATCCCACTAAAATAGCTAACACTTTCACGAGTTCGGGACTTAAAATTTCCTCCGCGACTATACATTCCTATCTTGAAAATTTGTCCAATGCTTTCTTGATAAGTCCGGTTACAAGATACAACATCAAAGGCAGAAAATATATTTCCGCAACCAAAAAATATTATTTTATCGATACGGGTTTACGGAACGCGAGACTCAATTTCCGTCAGATAGAAGAAAATCACATTATGGAAAACGTAATTTTCAACGAGCTTTGCGTAAGAGGCTACAACGTTGACATCGGCGTTATCGAAACGGAAACGAAAGACGAGCAAGGCAAAAGAAAACAAAAACAACTGGAAATAGATTTCGTTTGCAATTTGGGCAGTAAAAAATACTATATTCAATCGGCATTGACTTTATACGGTGACGAGAAAGAAAAGCAAGAGAAGCAATCGCTTATCAAAATAGACGACCATTTTAAAAAAATAATTATAACCAACGACAACGTATTGCCGTATTACAACGACGACGGAATATTGATTTTGAATTTGTTCGATTTCCTATTGGACTATAAAAGTTTGGATATGTAATTTTCGCAATGAGAGTACTTTCCTATTACGAGAATTTAACAAATTTTTGAATTTTCGTAATGAAACCGTTATTCTATTTTATAAAAGGTCGGGAGCCCGACTTTTTGTGAAATGCACTGCAAGCAAAATCTCGCGTTTCGACCGATCGAGTCGTCAGCCTGTCGGCGGCGGCAAAGCAAGCACAGGTGTATTTTTGGGTGTTATCAGCATATTGATATAGTCGTGTAGAAACGCGGTGAACGGAACGCCTAGGAACACGCCCCAAAAACCAAGTAAACCGCCCCAAACTATTATTGAAACCATTATCCAAAAGCCGTTTAAGCCGACGTAACGCCCGACGATTACGGGGTAAGTCGTGAACGATTCCACCTGTTGAAGTATTATTATAAAGACGATAAATATTATCGCTTTCGTGGGGCTTACGGAGAATATAAGCAACGCGCCCAGCGCCCCGCCTATATACGCGCCGACTATGGGGATAAGATTGACAAAGCCGATAATAAGCGAGATAAGCGGCGCGTACGGCAGCCTGATTATCGTCATAAGGACGTAACAAACTATCCCCAAAATTACCGCTTCTATCACCTGTCCGCCTAAGTAGCGCGAAAATTTGTTGACGGCTATGTCGGTGACTTCGGCAAAGCGCGCGACCTTCTCTTTCTTCTTGAAAACGCCGTTAAGCAGCTTTTTTGCCTGAACCTTCAATCCGTGCTTATTGGACAGTATCATTATCGCAACCCCTAAGCCCAAGAGGATATTTGCTATCACCTTGAAGACGTTTTGCGCGATTTCAAGCATTTTCGGCATATAGTCGTTGAGCCTGGAAAGGAAATTTTCGTACAGAACTTTGCCTTGCGTGACTAAGAATTTCATAAAAGAACCGCCCTCGGCAAGCTTGTCCCAGACGGACGCGCTCTCGCTCGGCGCAAGCAAATTTTTAATACTTTCCGCTCCCGCGGGAATTGCCAATCCGAAAATCAAAGCAAGCACGCCCGCAAAAAGCAATATCGAAACGCTAAGACTCAACGCGCGTTTAAGGCGCCTTTTTTTTAGTTTTTTAAAGACTTTGTTTTCGAAAAATTCCATAGGAACGTTTACTATAAGCGCGATAACTATCCCTATAAAAACCGGTTGAAGCACGTCGGTCACCTTGTCGAACGCCTTGCAAAGCAACGTAAAATTAAACACCGCAAACGCCGCAACCGTAATACACGCAAGCTTTAATAGAAATTGTGCCGACAGCTTTTTCATACTTTTAGTATATATTTAAACCTACGATATATTCTCATAACAGTGACCGCGCGCGGAAATTTCGTCAAATTTATTTCATATTTGCGAATTAAAGCAAATTTAAAGGGGTAGAATTAAGAAATAAATTGATTTTTATAATAAACGGCAACTGTCAAAGGAGTGTTTATGAGAACGAGAACCAACGTAAAGTTATCCGACCACTCGTTGCGTGGAATTTTACTCGCGATAGGGCTGCACCCCACACGCGGATAAAATTTGTTTCCGCGCAAGTCGGACTCACCATGAAGAAAGACAGTCCGTCTTTCTTGTTTTAAAGATAAAAATAAGGTTATAAACTTATAAAGGCTTTGCGGGGCGCACGCACCCACACCCCTCAAAGGCAAAAAGTGAAAAGCACGGTTTCCACTTTTTGAAAGTTAAAGCAGAAAACAAAAAGTATCGTAAAAAAGGAGTGTTATGAGAACGAGAACTAACGTTAATTACGGCTACGGCTTAAAAAAAGGTGTCGAGATTCTTTCCAACTATTACCCTGCGGGTAACGTAAATATTTTGTACGACGAACGGAAAGAAGCGGAAGAACTATGTATGGAGCTGACGGCGCAAGGATACAAAGTAGACTTAAAGCCCTACGCTTCGCCCACGTTCGATTCGGTCGGGTTCGTTATAGGGTTGGGCGACGAAAAAGTCATAAATAAAGTTAAACTTACCGCAACGAAAAAATTTGCGTTTTTCCCTCGCGCTGTGTGCGTCGATATGCTCACGCCATTATGCGACAAGTACGCCGAATTTTCGTATATCGATTCCGCAAAAATAAACGCGTCCAACGTTCAATCCGTAAACGAAATTCACGCCGCGCTCTTTTTGACTATTACGGAAGCGGTTGCCGTTTGTTATAAAGACGCCGGCTCGCCGTTTTGCGACAAAGCGCTTTTGGGTATCGTTAAACGCGCAAAAAGTATCCTATTCGGCGAAATAGATATTGACGACTACGTTAAAGAAGCTATAAGGGCGATAGAAAATTCAATCGAAAGGCTGCGTTTAAGGGGCGTTGAAAACTTTTTATCCGCGCGTATGGCAAACCGCTTGGGAGGTAGCTTATCGGATAAAATCGCAACGGCTTATTTTTTAAACAGGCTGCTTATTTTGTTTACAAAGTGGAATTTTCGTGATATGCTAATACCGTCCGAAAAGCAGGTTATCGGGATAGCCGACGATCTCACGCCGACGTACGGGCGGGACGACTTGATTATCACCGAGGCGGAGCTTACGAAAATCACGGCTAAGGTCAAAGGACAAGTCGAAAAGCCGCAGTTAAAACGTTTGGTAAACGCCCTCAGGACGGAAATAGACGGAAACAATCCGCTTTTTGCGGAAATATATAACAGAGGAATACCCGAAGGACTGGTTGATTATGGTTGATTTAAAAGACGTAAAAGTATTTTTATTCGATATGGACGGAACGCTCAACATGGGAGATATTCCCCTCGACGGAGCGATGGAAACCCTGCAGATACTGACGGACAGCGGCAAGACCGTTTGTTTCGTGACAAACAACAGCTCGCGTTCGAAAGGCGATTATTTGACAAAGATACATAAGATGGGATACAACGCCAAAATGGAGCAAATAATCACGAGCGGAATGGCGACGGCGCAGTACATAAACAGGCATTATCCTTACAAATCGGCGTACATTTTGGGTACGGACGCACTCAAACAAGAATTTAAAGATTACGGCATAGAAGTTAAAGAAATAGGCGAGGACGCGGATATCGTCGTTTTGGCATTCGATACGGAAATGAACTACGACAAGCTGTTCCACGCGACCAACCTTATAGCGGCGGGAAAGATTTACGTTGCGACCCACCCCGATTTCGTTTGCCCGTCGGATAAAGGCGATATGCCCGACGCGGGGGCGTTTATGGCGCTCATCGAAGAGACGAACGGACACCGTCCCGACGTGGTTATCGGAAAGCCCTGCGCGCCTATGGCGGAATTTGTCTTCGACCATTGCAACGCCGACCCGAAGGAGTGCGCGTTCGTAGGCGACAGACTCTATACCGATATAAAGTTCGGCGTAAATAACGGAATGACGAGCATACTCGTTTTAACGGGCGAAACGACCGTCGATATGCTCTTTAAATCGGACGTAAAGCCCGATTACGTCTTGGACAGCGTCAACGAATTGCGCAAATATTGTTAGGATACCGTATAGGCACGGACTTTACACAGCCGAAAACGAAACTTCAAGTCGTTCTTAACAATATATATCTATCAAAAAACGGCGGATATACAAATTAAAGTTTTAGGTTGCTTTTCCGAAGCCTTCACCTATTGTGCTCCGCGGTACGGCGACGGTTTGGTTTCGAAAAAAATTCCGTATCTCTCCGAAATTCCATTATTATCCGTCAAATTGAATCGGTTCGTCAAAATTGCGGATAAAAAAATTAAAAACTTGCTTAAAATAGCTTGATTGCTTTTTACAATAATTGTAAAATATATAAGGTTACATTAACTACGAACTAATAAATCAAATTTAATTTTTTGGAGGACTAAAAAATGGCAAACGTAAAAGTCGCTATCAACGGTTTCGGCCGTATCGGTCGTCTCGCTTTCAGACAAATGTTCGGCGCTGACGGTTATGAAATCGTCGCTATCAACGATTTGACAAGCCCCAAAATGCTTGCTCATCTCTTGAAGTACGATTCCACTCAGGGCAACTACGCTCTCAATCACTCGGTGGAAAGTTGCGAAGCTGTTCTCAACGAGGACGGCACTGTCAAGGAAGACGGATACATCGTCGTTGACGGCAAGAAAATCACCATCTATGCAAAGGCTAAGGCGGCTGAGCTCCCCTGGGGCAAGCTCGGAGTAGACGTCGTACTCGAATGTACCGGTTTCTACACCTCTAAGGCTAAGGCGCAAGCTCACATCGACGCAGGCGCACGCAAAGTCGTTATCTCCGCTCCCGCAGGCAACGACCTTCCCACTATCGTTTACAACGTTAACCACAAGACCCTTAAGGCTACGGACAACATCATCTCCGCTGCCAGCTGCACGACGAACTGCCTCGCTCCTATGGCTAAGGCTCTTAACGACTACATGCCCATCATGTCCGGTATCATGACCACCGTTCACGCTTACACCGGCGACCAAATGCCTCTTGACGGACCGCAAAGAAAAGGCGACCTCCGTCGTTCCAGAGCCGCTGCCGTGAACATCGTTCCGAACAGCACCGGCGCCGCTAAGGCTATCGGTTTGGTTATACCCGAACTCAACGGCAAGCTCATCGGTTCCGCTCAGCGCGTTCCCACCCCGACCGGCTCCACGACCATCCTCGTTGCCGTCGTTAAGGGACAAGCTACCAAGGAAGGAATCAACGCCGCTATGAAGGCTGCCGCTACCGAATCCTTCGGCTACAACACCGACGAAATCGTTTCCAGCGACATCGTAGGAAGCAGATTCGGCTCCATTTTCGACGCGACCCAGACCATGGTTGCTCCGATGGAAGACGGCAACACGCAAGTTCAAGTCGTTTCCTGGTACGACAACGAGAACAGCTATACGAGCCAAATGGTTCGTACCATTAAATATTTCTCCGAATTAAAGTAGGAGCGGACATAATCAAGTGCTTTGCGTCCTCAAAATAGGATATATTTAACCGCTTAATATGCTTAATGCTATAAATGGCGGATAAAAAATAAAATTTTGAGGACTTTCCCAAAAGTCTTCGACTACCGTACGACGGTACGGCTACGCTTGCCTTTTGGGAAAAATCACTCAATTCTGCCCACCCCTCATTCTAACTAAGAAATTTGTCGGCGAATTTATTGCAAAAGTGGTAAATTCGCTTGACAAAAAAATTTTTGATAATTATACTGACAGTATAAAACAGCAAAGGCGCTGTGGGAACAATAAAACCCACGGCGTTTTTTAATATAAGGTACAGTAACGGAGGACTTAGACCTATGAGTATGACGGAAATTTTCGGAAGTTTGGTGTTTAACGACGCGGTCATGAAAGAAAGACTGCCCAAAGACACCTATAAGGCGTTGAAAAACTGCATTGCCGACGACCTGAGCTTGCCTTTGGACGTTGCCAACGTAGTTGCAAACGCGATGAAAGACTGGGCGGTAGAACACGGCGTCACCCACTACACTCACTGGTTCCAGCCTATGACGGGTATCACGGCGGAAAAGCACGACAGCTTTATATCCCCCTCTTCCGACGGCAACGTCATTATGGAATTTTCGGGCAAAGAGCTTATTAAAGGCGAACCCGACGCGTCCAGCTTCCCATCGGGCGGACTCAGAGCCACTTTCGAAGCCAGAGGCTATACTGCGTGGGACCCTACGAGCTATGCGTTTATAAAAGACGGAATTTTGTGTATCCCGACCGCATTTTGCAGCTATACCGGCGAGGCGCTCGACAAGAAGACGCCGTTACTTAGGTCTATGGAAGCAATCAACGGTCAGGCGTTGCGCATACTTAAATTATTCGGAAAAACCGACGTTAAGAAAGTAGTTTCCACCGTCGGACCCGAGCAGGAATATTTCTTGGTCGACAAAGCGGCGTACGAAGCGCGTCCCGACCTAGTGTTTACGGGTCGTACCCTTTTCGGCGCGAGAGCGCCCAAGGGGCAGGAATTGGAAGACCACTATTTCGGCGCGATAAAGACCCGCATAGTAAACTATATGAAAGATTTGGACGAGGAACTTTGGAAGCTGGGAATTTTGGCTAAGACCAAACACAACGAGGTCGCGCCCGCTCAGCACGAGCTAGCGCCTATCTTCTGTTCTACCAACCTCGCAACCGACCACAACCAGCTCACCATGGAGCTTATGAAGAAAGTCGCTTTGCGCCACGGACTGGTTTGTCTTCTTCACGAAAAGCCCTTTGTCGGCGTAAACGGCAGCGGCAAGCACAACAACTGGTCGCTCGCAACCGATACCGGCAAGAACCTATTGGAAC
>CAYVEU010000066.1:0-10960 GCA_964450015.1 uncultured Christensenella sp.
GTGGAAATGGCGCCGGTAGAGCCCGTCGCAGTGCCGCACGGACCGGAGGCAAAGTTCGTAGCGTTCGAAAACGACGTGCACGACCTGAACAATATCCAGTTTGCCTATTGTACGGAATTTTTTATAATCAATTTAAAGAAACAGGCGACCACCGCCGATATAGACAAATTGAGAGATAAGCTGCAAAAGATAGGCGACTGCGTTTTGGTAGTCGGCGACCTTGACACGGTTAAGGTCCACGTCCATACAAACAATCCGGATAAGGCGCTCGGGTACGCGTTGCAAATCGGCGAACTCAATCTCCCGAAAATCGAAAATATGCTAGAACAAAACCGTGCGCTTATGAACGAGAAAAACAAGGAGCACAAGAAGAACGGATTGCTCGCGATAAGCTGCGGCGACGGGTTCAGCGAGATATTTAACGAGCTCGGCGCGGACGAAGTTTTAGAGGGCGGACAGACTATGAATCCCAGCGTCAACGACATCGTCGAAAAGGTGAAAAAAATAAACGCCGACAACGTTTTCGTATTGCCGAACAATAAAAACATAATCCTTGCGTGCGAACAGGCGAAGGAGCTTGTTGATTGCAATTTAGTAGTCGTGGCTACCGTTAACGTGCCAAACGGTATCTCGGCGGCAATGTGCTACGATCCGGAAGGAGAAGTCGAAGAAGTGGAGAGCACTATGAATAACGCCTATAAGGGCGTCGCGTGTATAGAGGTTACGCATGCGGTGCGCGACACCGAAATGGACGGCTTCAATCTGCATAACGGCGATATAATCGCGCTTGAAAAAGAAATAGTCGCGCAAGGCTCGGACGTTAAAAGCGTAGTTATGGACGCGCTCAAAACCAAGGACAAGGACAGCGTTTGTCTGATAACTTTATATTACGGCGCGGACGTCGAAGAAAACGACGCGCAAGCGCTTAAAGAGCAAGTCGAAAACGAATTTTCCGACAGTGACGTTATGGCGGTACGCGGCGGACAGGCGCATTATTATTATCTTATCAGCGTAGAGTAATAATGGAGGCTGTACCCGTTCGAAATTTGCGCGGCGTAGGCGAAGCCGTGGAGAAAAAATTAAATTCGTTGGGGATAAGAAATTCCGACGAACTTTTGGATAAATTGCCCGTTCAATACGTGGACATGGCGGTAAGCGTGCCGTTGTCCGACGCAAGCGACGGGTCTTTTTGTATATTCGACGCGGTGATTTTTTCAAAGAGTCCGCCGAGGCGCAAGGGGAAACTGACGGTGTTTTCCGCGCAGGGGAAGTGTGAAGACAGGGATATAAAACTGGTTTGGTTCAATCACCCATACGTTGCAAAACGCTTGAATATCGGCGAAACGTACACGTTTTTCGGAAAGATGCGCGTCTACAAAAACGAGGCGGAATTTAACAATCCGCTGTTTGAACTTAAATCCGCCGAGAGCAAATTTTCCGGCGTTTATCCAGTTTATCCGACCAAGGGAATTATCGGTCAAACCGCGTTTAACAAGCTTGCACAAGAGGCGTTACAGTACTGTCCCGAAAGTTTGATAAGCGCCGAAACAGAGGTAAAATACGGACTTCCGACATTAAAAGAGGCGTATAACGGCGTTCATAAGCCTACCGTTAAAAATAATTCCACGTTCGTAAAAAGAATAGCTTTGGAAAAATTAGCCGAGAGAATCGCGGCGTTCAGGCTTGCGAAAAACGACGTGCTTTCCGCAAAAAAGCATAATTATTTTCGTGAAGCAAATTATGAAAAAGCGATAAAAAACGTCGGATTTCAATTGACTCCGTCGCAGACCGAAGCGCTGAAAAAAATAACGGACGGAATGAAAGGCAAATTCCCGTTGAACGCGGTTTTATGCGGCGACGTAGGAAGCGGAAAGACGGTGGTCGCGGCGTTAAGTATGTATTTTGCGGCGACGAACGGGTATCAAACGGCGCTCGCCGCGCCGACGGAGATACTTGCCGAACAGCATTTTTCGTTTTTCAAAAAGGCGTTTGCGGGGATGGGGGTAAATATCGCGTTGCTTACCGGCGCGACTCCGATTGCTGAAAAGCGTAAAATTTATTCGGCGTGCGAAAACGGCGAGATAGATATGCTTATAGGAACGCACGCGGTATTTTCCGACAAGTTGAAATTTTCAAGACTGTCGCTTGCCGTCGCGGACGAACAGCACCGTTTCGGAGTGGCGCAGAGAAATTCGCTTATAGAAAAGGGGGCGACTTGCGACGTGTTGACTTTGAGCGCAACGCCCATACCGAGGACTATGCTCTTAGCCGCATACGGCGAAGCGGCTTTTATAACCGTCGACAGGCGAACGTACGGCAATATAAAGACGAAAGTCGTTCCGCCAGAAAAGCGCGCCGATATGTTTAAGTACCTTGCGAAAGAGAGCTTACACGGCGCGAAGATCTACGTTATCGCGCCCGCAATTTCCGACGCGGAGGGAATAGAAAGGGAAAATTGCGAAGAACTGGTAAACGAAGCGTCGCGTTATATCGAGAAAGATAGAATCGGACTTTTGCACGGCAAAATGAAGCAAGCGGAAAAAAACGAAGCTATGGAAAAATTCCGCAACGGCGAAACGCCCGTCCTCGTCGCGACTACGGTAGTCGAGGTCGGTGTGGACGTTCCCGACGCGTCGATAATCGTCATAACCGACGCCGACAAGTTCGGGCTTGCGACTTTGCACCAGTTGCGCGGGCGGGTCGGCAGGAACGGGAATTTAAGTTATTGTTTTCTGTTATCAGACGGCGACAGTGACCGACTGAAAATTCTGACGGAGTCGAACGACGGATTCAGAATTGCCGAAGAGGACTTCGATAGGCGCGGCGGCGGGGAAATTTTCGGACTGGAACAGTCGGGCAGCGGCAGTTTAAAGTACGTCGACGCCAAAACTTTAAAGATAGCCAAAGAAGCGGCGTTCAACGTCGACTTGGAGCGATTTCGGTTTAAATTGGTTCACCTTAAAGAGAGTTTTTCTCTATCGGACGTCACTTTGGGATAAATCGTTGATAATTTCTACCAATTTTTTTGACGGAACGTATTGATTTTGTCTAGATTAAATGTTATATTATATATATTAAAAAATATAACGGTACTTTTCGGAGAGAAAATATGAATAAAGCCTCGAAAATATTATTTACGATTTTGATAGCAATACTGGCGGTCGCGATGGTTGCGTGCAACACTACGACCGTGGACTCCGGCGACGGAACGACTGTGACGATAGAATATTCCAAAATCGAAACGATAACGGTAGACGAGGCGAGCGTAGCGGACGGATTTTTGCTTTCCGAATTCGACATTACCAAAATTATTCTCAACGTAAAATATTTCGATACCCAAAACGAACTGGGCGGCTCGGTAGAAGGCGAGGTGATACCCATGCCCGCCGCAATGAATATGGTCAAGGCGGAAGATAAGACCAAACTTCGCGTTGCGGGAGAAAAGGAAATCACCCTCGTCTACGGAAAATTCGAAATACCCGTAAAATTCACTTTGATAGACACCACTGTTTTAAGATATTCCGTGACGTTTTTGGATACCGAGGGCAACCGCATAGGAGACGTCAAATACGTTTCCGAGGGCGGGCGCGTTACCCCGCCTGCGTTGGAAACGGTGAGCGACAGCATTTTCGCAGGTTGGCGCGACAGGAATACCGGCGAGATGAGTACGCTCGACAATATCACTTCCAATCTCGTTTTGGAGGCGGTATATCAGCCGAAAAACTATTCCGTCAATTTTTACACGAGGATAGGAAATGAAGAAACGCTTATAAAAACGGTATCTATCGCTAACGGCGAACGCGTGTTGGACCACGCGCCCGAAATTCCCATTCGGCTCGGGTACAGCAACGGCCGTTGGGAAAACGTCGAGGATATGGGCGTAGTCAGCGAAAAGATTTTGGATTTTTACGCTATATACGATCGCGATCAGGTTCAAGTGGGATTTACTTACAGAAGATACGGCGAAGCGGTCGGGACTTACTACAACGCCTACGACGTCGGCAGCACGGTGCCGAACCCTCCGCCTGCGGAATGTGCCGGATGGAAATTCGTCGAGTGGCGGATAGGCGGCAAAAAAGCGGAGTTCCCGTACGAAGTTACGGTCGAGGTCGAATTCACGGCGTATTATATCCACGTTATCGACGGCAATGCGGGGCTCGGTTACACGCGGACGGAAGGCGGATACGAGGTCACCTCTTACACGGGCAAAGAGCCGATAGTCGTGATACCCGAAAAGTATAACGGCGAAGACGTGGTAAGCGTCAGGGACGGCGTGTTTAAAAATTGCGACATATCCGAATTTATCGTGAGCAATTCCAACAAATATTTTATAGCGGAAGACGGCGTGCTTTTCAACGTCGATAAAACCAAACTCATAGCTTATCCCAATTTAAAGACGGACGTGGAAGATTACTACGTGGGCAGTACGGTCAAAGAAATAGGCGCGTACGCATTTTACCGTTCCGTAATAAAAAGCGCAGGGTTTACCGAAGAACTCGAAGAGATAGGCGCGTATGCCTTTGCCGATTGCGACAACTTGACGGTCGTCAACGTGCCGTCGGGCATCGTAAAGATAGGCGAAAGCGCTTTCGAGTCGAAATCGGGCAAGAGCGTTATTGCGGCTGTCAATTTCGACGGCGCGGACTCCCTCAAAGAAATAGGCGATCACGCCTTTAAGGGGCTCGGCAATTTGAAGACGGTCGCGTTGCCCGCGGCGTTGACTACTCTCGGCAAAGGCGTATTTGCGGAGTGCAAATCCATAGCGACGGTTGCGGCAATAGACAACGCTAACTTTGTTGTCGACCGAAACGGCATGCTTTTAAGCGCCGACAGGAGTACGCTGTATCTGTATCCCGCTATGTACGACGGCAACGTCGAAACGTATTTGTCGTTGGACCCCGAATGCGCGACGATAGAGGAAGGCGCGTTTACTTATTCGAGAATAAGCGGTATTATAATTCAATCCGCCGTCGTCATCGAGGACGCGGCGTTCAACTGCCCGAATTTGTCATGTTTGGTAATAACGCCCGAGGGTTCGGTTTCGGCAAAGATAAGCAGTTTCAGCGAAAAGGTCCCCGATGTCATTTACGTCGACGGAACCAATTCCTCGTTTGCGGAATTGAATAGAGAATTTAATTCGGTTTCCGCGTTTTTAAGTTATTCCGATTTCGAGCACGGCAACGAGTACCACGACGGTTATATATACGAAATATACGAGTATACGGAAGAACTCGACGGAGGTACGCGCTTGATGCGCGGAGTGAGGATTCTCGGCTCGCGCCTTTCGGAAGGCGTCGTCGTCATCCCGTCTACGATAGGCGATTATCCCGTGACGGCGATAGGCGAGAGCGCGTTCGAGGGCGACAACTTTATAGAAGAATTGAATTTGCCGTCCGATTTGCGGACGATAGAGAAACGCGCGTTTTTCGGAATGGAAAAATTAAAGCGCGTGGTACTCAACGACGTTATAGTCGAGATAGAGGACGAAGCGTTTGCAAATTGCTCTACGCTTGCCACGGTGGCGTTCGGCAGCGGGCTTACCACGATAACCTCGTTCGGACAAAGCGTGTTTAAAGGCACGCAGTATATGGCGGAAGCCAACGGCGACGTCATTGTAGGGAACGTGCTCGTACAGTACAACGGATTTTCTTCGACCGTAAGCGTAAGCGGGGAGGTCGGTTTGATTGCGCCCGAGGCGTTTATGGGCAGGGGCGAAATAACCGCGTTGACGTTCGAGGGTAATAACTTAAAGTACATAGAGAG
Organism: uncultured Christensenella sp.; assembly: GCA_964450015.1. Taxonomy (GTDB): domain Bacteria; phylum Bacillota; class Clostridia; order Christensenellales; family DTU072; genus CAG-1782. The sequence goes on from CAYVEU010000066.1 coordinate 5,764, forward strand.
AGACGCGTTTATGAATTGCGTCGGCTTGTCGGATATAGAGTTCCCCGCCTCGCTAAGAGAGATAAGAAAGAACGCGTTCAGTTATTGCGACAATATCAAAAAAGTAAAATTCAGAGTCGAAAGTAGCAACGAAACGCTGTTTATCGACGGCGACGCGTTCGGTACGAATAAAAAGATTAAGTTCGAATACGTCGATACCGAACTGTATACGCTGTACTTCCACATTGACGATAACAACAGCGAAAGAATGACGGGACTCATTTTTACCGAAGCGTACGAAACGGAAACGAGATCCGGCGCGGTGTTCGGAGGTTGGTACCACGAAGGCGAAGCCGCAGGCGCAAACGCTTATACCAACTTGGTCGAGTTCCCGTTCGACCCGACCGATCCCGAATTGCAGGAAATAATCGGACTCAAAGACGATCCTACGAAAACGCAGTTTAACGTCTATGCCAAATGGATACCGACCGAAGATAATTCGATGGGTACGGCGGGTATAATTTTCCGCCAAACCGACGACGGAAGCTATGCGGTAACGGGATACGACGGTGTGGAAAAATACGTCATTATTCCGTCGCGATATAAGAACAGAGACGTAGTTGCCATAGACGACTACGCGTTCGCGGGACAAACCCAAGTGCAATACTTGGTTCTTCCGCACAGCAGAAGCGTAGACGGTTCGTGGAGCTGCGACTTGACGGAAATAGGCGAAAACGCTTTTGACGATACCGGTTGGTACAAGAGCGTCTACGGCGACTTCGTTATAGTGGACGATTTCCTTATAAAATATAAAGGCTCGTCGAAAACCGTCGTGATCCCCGAGAGTGTTAAAAAGATAGCAAAAGGCGCGTTTAACGGCAACAGATACGTCGAAACCGTGATTTTCGACGCACAAGTGGAATCGATAGCCGAAAATGCGTTCAAGAATTGCAACAATCTCGTCGAGGTAAAACTCCCCGAAAGTCTTTATACTATCCAAAGCGGCGCGTTCAACGGCTGTACCGCTCTTAAAAATATCAACTTCGAAGATTGCCCGCTGCTTAACAGCGTAAAGGCGGACGCGTTCGAGGGTACGAGCTGGCTGAACGACTACGTCGGAAGCTGCGTCATGATAAACGATATACTTTATAGATATAACGGTTTGGCAACGTCTTTACATATCTTTAACGGCGTAACGCAAATAGGCGAGAGCGCGTTTAAAGGCAATCGTACGCTTGCGTACGTCTTCATTCCGCAAAGCGTAACGCAAATAGGCGACAGAGCGTTTGAAAGCAGCACCGTCCAGTCGGTAAATATCTATGCGGGCGGAAGCAATCTTATGCAAATAGGTGGCAGAGCGTTCTACGACTGCTACGCATTGTCGTTTATAGATTTGATGCTTGCAAGCAATCTCGTTTATATCGGCGAATATGCGTTTTGCGGCGATACATCGTTGAAATCGATAAATATTCCCGACTCCGTCACCGATATCGGCGAGGGCGCGTTCAGCCATTCGGGCTTGACTTCCGTCATATTCGCCGCGGGCGAGAAGGGCAGCAAACTGAAAGTAATTTCAAGTTATGCTTTCGCATACAACTATTCGCTGTTCTCGGTCAGGTTCGGCGGAGCGAGCCAATTGGTCGAAATAGGCGAGTCGGCGTTCGAAGACTGCCGCAGCTTGCAAAGTTTCGTCAATCTTTTTGGCAAAGTGGAAGTTTTCGGCGCGAGAGCGTTCTATAACTGCGACAATTTGACCGATTTCAACATCGACGCCGGCGCATTAAACGAGATAGGCGACGACGCGCTCGGCAGTGACTTGAAAGGGTACATAGGCACGGTCGGCGATGACAATATGGCGGTTATAGGCAATATTCTCGTAAAATACAACGGTTACGATACGGTGATAAACATCCCGACGAACGTCACTACGATATACAACAGGGCGTTTGCCGGAAATCCGCAAATAACCGATATAGTCTTCAACTGGAACAAGAACGAAGACGGCGAAGTTACCGTGCGTTCCAATATCAAAACGATAAACGCAGAAGCGTTCGACGGCTGTTCGAGTTTGAAGAATATAGACTTCCCCGACACGATAACCTACGTCGGAAATAACGCGGTAAGAGATACTCTTTGGTACAAAGAGAGAGAGTCGGAGGAGTTCGTTATAATATCGAATACCTTGATAAAATACAACGGCGTTACGGCAAAGCAAGTCATTTTGCCCGACAAAGTAGAGGCTATAAGCGCGGGTGCGTTCGACGGCGCGACCGTTTACGATATAGTTATCGGCGCAAACGTCAAGAGAATAGAGGTAGGCGCGTTCGACGGTATCGTTACGGATAAGGATTTCGGCAAGTGGACGCTTACCGTGCAAGCGGAAGTTCCGCCTACGTTCGAACTTGACGGCGACAGCGCGGACAGCTTGGATTGCGCCACGGTATTTATGCCGTCCGCTTCGGTTATGGATACCTACCGTTTAAACGACAGTTGGAATTATTTGTACGACCGTATGGAAGTCATGCCGGAGTACGCGTTATCTTTCGACGTGGGCTCGTTCGGAGCGCAATTGGATGATATGAGCGTGTACGCGTTATACGAGGAAATAGACGTTGCGGTCACCGACGATAACTACGTCTTTGCGGGTTGGTACACCGCCGACGGCGAGCGTATCTCCTATCCTTATATATTAATAGAGGAAACGGTTCTGTATGCGCAATACACGTCTTTGGAGCAAGGCTCCGCGCCCGAGTATTATTTGGTGGCGGCAAATGCCGACGACGACTTCTATACTATAAACCTCTATCAAGGCGAAAACGTGTCCAAGATAGTCGTTATCAGTCAGCTTGCGGATTCCGAAGTCATCGGTAAGATAGGGCAAGCGTTCGTCGCAGACGCCAACGGCAACTATATCTACGAAGAGGCGAACGACAGATATATCGAGAACGCCGAGGGCGTTGCCGGCACGACTAAATACAGAAGACAGGGCGCGTACGAGGGTCACAACGAGATAAGAGAAGTGACGTTTGCAAACAATTCGCAAATAACCGTTATCGGCGCGGACGCGTTCAAGAATTGCAAAGGTTTGAGAAAAATCGTCTTGCCCGCCAGCGTCAAGAAGATAGAAAAGGGCGCGTTCTACGGTTGCGACAGGTTGGAAGAAGTTATTTTCAGCGAGGCAAGCGATGGCGTTGAAATCGAGAGCGGCGCGTTTGAAAACTGTAAGGCGCTAAGGGCTATAACATTGCCCGAGGGCGTTACCGAATTGGGCGACGGCGCGTTCAAAGGTTGTACCAATTTGATTGATATTACGTTGAAATCGACCAAACCCATTCAGTTGACAAACGGCGGAGACGAAGCAAAGAGACCGTTTGAAATTTTGGACGGTATGGTTATCCGCATACCCAACAAGAGTCAATCCAGCTATGAAGTGTACTGGCAAGAATACGCAAAATATTTAAAGGAGGAGGCGCAAGACGCCGTAAATGAAAATGAATAAGAGAATACCCAGCGGATTTAAGACAAAGACTCTCAAACAAACGAGAGAGAGCCTTAAACTTTGCAACGTGATGGCAAAGATTATGGAAAAGTACGGATTTAGACTGACAGCAATTTCGGCGCTATATCCTATGTCGGAGAGCTTTCCGCGCGTGGGGGCGGACGATAGATTTAAGCTTGTAGACAGTACGGGCGACGTGCTTTGCGTTGCTTCCGATCAAGTGACCGGCATGTTGAACGCAACCGAAAGGGATTTGGAAAGACTTTGCTCTTTCGGCGAGGTTTACAAGTTCGGCGGCGAGAGCAAAAACGAAATGCAGTTCGCGTCGCTCCTTGCAGGTTTTTCGGGCTTGGAAGCGGAGTGCGAAATGATTACTTCGGGCATATCGCTCATGAGAGAACTGGGCGTTGAATGCGGTAAAATAATTTTGACGAACACCACGATTTTACAGGGTATCGCCGAAGTGTATTTGAACGGCAAGGCGGATTTCGACGTTATCAGGCGCGTCTTAAACGGCGAGGATTACGAATTTAAGACCGATACCGACATCGCGCTTAAAAAATTACTCGTGGAAACCGCTTCTACCAAGGGCAATATAAAAGTTTTGGAAGGCGTTGCCGAAAAGCTCAAAAATCCGACAAGCGTGAGCGGTATATACGCGCTTTTGGAACTCAGCAAAATGCTCGACGAACTCGGACTCAACAGCTTAGTGGAATTCGACTTGTCCATTATAGGACAAATTTACGACAGCGGCACGGTATTCAAATTGTGCGACGCCGCAGGCAACGTATTTATCGAGGGCGGCCGTCACGACTTCTTCCGCGAGGGCGGAGTGGTAAGAGCCGTCAGCATCCGTATAAACCCCGACAAAATTTTGGAAGTCCATCCGTTGCTTGCAGCAGTTCCTCAATGCGACGCGGTAATTGCGATAGCGGACGGAATAAAAGCGTTAAAGTGCGCATATAGATTAAAGAACAGTCTAACGGACAATAATCTCTCTGTAACGTTGCTTTACAGAACCGGCAAACGCGAAGCCGTCGAATACGCGAACGCTTTCGACATAGAGAGCGTAATATATATCGACGAACGCGGAAATATCATAGACGTGGAAAGGCCGTACGTTGCGCCGCAAGCGCCCGTAGAAGAGCGCGAATCGGTACCGGCGCCCGTATCGGTAGAAGAACCTGCGCCGGTAGAAGCCCCCGCGCCGATAAGCGAGCTTGGAAATGAAACAAACGAAGTCGCCGATGAACCTGTGGAAGAAACAACCGCCGCGACGGTAGAAGAGACGCTTCCCGCGACAAAATCCGCTTCGAAGACTAACGTAAAGTCCACTCCGAAGACTGGCGCGAGCGCGAAACCTGCTCAAAAAGCGAACGCAACAAAGCCTGCGCCGACTACGGAAACGAAGCCGACTCCGAAGACGGGCGCTAAATCCGCTCCGAAAACGGGCGAGAAGCCTGCGCCGAAGACCGATGCAAAACCCGCTCCGAAGACGGGTGCAAAACCCGCTTCGAAGACGGAAACGAAATCGACTCCGAAGACAGGAACAAAACCCGCTCCGAAGACGGAAACGCAGTCTAAGACCGCGTCGAAAACGGGAACTCAAAAGAAGAATAAATAACCTAAACTTTATCCGAAGAAAAATTGCAAGGAAAAATTATAAAAAATTAATAAAAAATCCTTGCAATTTTCGGTAGGGTATTGTATTATATTAAA
>CAYVEU010000067.1:0-10802 GCA_964450015.1 uncultured Christensenella sp.
TGTACGACCCGTTCGTTGCGGCAGGCGCGGCGGTTGCTTTCCCCGGCAGACGTTCTGTAAACTGCCCCGCAAGCTGGATGTCGGACTCGTTAAACTATAACGGTATAGTAACCTCGGGCAGCTGGGGTAACTTCCACGAATATAACCACAACTTCCAAAACTACGGATTGGGTAGCGGCGCCGACGGCGAGGTAACGAATAACGGCTTGAATATCGTTTCCTACAGTCTGTTTACCAAAATCTCCTCTAAACGCGGACTGGGCAGCTATGCGACCTCGGGCGGCGGTTGGAATAACTACACCAGCGCGACCTGGACGTTAAGCAGAGTAAACGCAGGCTCTATTACCAGCACCAACGGACTTGCGATTTATGCCACCCTATTGCACAACTTCGGGCAAGAACAATACATTAAAGCGCGCGGTTCGTCCGGTAAGAACAATTACTTAAACAAATGGGCAACCAATACGCATCAAGATATGTCGTATTTTGCCGGTATGATATCTTCTTACGGCGGCGGCACTTATACTCCTTCTCAAGCAGTTCAAAATGCAAATTATCCGCTGTTCGTCCCCGTTTCATCCGTTTATCAAACGGGCAGAAGCTACATGTACGACGACCAAAAGCGCGATATAAAGACGATGCAGCCTTTCGTTATCAATTACGGAGACGAATACCTCGTAGACATGCGCCCCTACACCGTAAACGCCGGCGGACAGTACGTCAGCGGCAGCGTGGTTATCGGCAAAGGCTTTAAATACAATATAAAGAGCGTTACTCAGCCGACCAACGGAGAGCTGAAGGAAACCGACACGCCGGGAGTATATCTCTACGTTCCCGACAAGAACAACCCTGCGCTTCTCTCCGGTCAAATGAGAGTTACAATCGAGATTTTGCCCGACGTCGACAGCTCGGACAGCAGTGTAAAAGCAATCGCAGCCAAGTATACAAACTATAAAATCAACGACGTCGATTTAATACTGGAATTCGAGCAAACGCACGAAACCAAGAAAACGACGCTTCAAAGAACGACTTATACCTATAACGCGGAAGGTATGTATACCGACGCGCAAACGGCGTTTGAAAGCAATTTTGCAGGATTTACGAACAAGTCCGAGATAGACCAGTCCAATCCCACTCAAAACGTAAACACCGATATATGGTACTATCCCAATACCGAGGCAAATCACACTAAATACCCCAACGTACCCGAGCATTATTTCTTTACGAGTAACGCTATCGCGGTAGTCGACGGCAAGCTGTATTTTGCCGACGACGGAAAATACCGAGTGTATTTGCGAGGCCGTGACAACTGTGCGTTGTATTTCTCCATTGACGGCAAGGATTATACGCTGGGCGCAAAGATAACCAAGGACACCCCCGTGGCTAAAAACGCAAAAGGCACTGACGATACGGCGTTATTCCGTCCGAACGCTCCCGAAACCTACTTCGACGTCTTATTTAAGAACGGTAAATATAACGTTTATATAGACGAAAACGTGCCGTTATTCGAAACGGACAAGGATTGCGGCAGCGTCTACTGGCTGTATCTTAAAGAAGTTCTTATCGTCCAAGAACAGCCGAGCAGAAGCTATATCGGCGTGGGAATGAGACAGTTCACGGAGAATATGTTCACCATGACGGACAAGCGGTACAACGAGGAAAACGTGGAAATCAACCAAGAAAAAGACCCCGAGGGATATGAAAACTACTCGTATATGAAAACTATATACGCGGACAAAAACGGCAACGAGGTAGCGTATTCTCAACAGTACCGCGGTAGCGAGGATATAAAGTACTACCTTAAGACCGCGGCGGGCTACGTCGACTCCACACGCGCGGAGGTTACGGCAAAAACGACGTCCGGATATGAAGCGCCTTCGGTAACTCCGAGCACCCAACCGTACGTTAGCGCTTACAGAAGCTCTTATCAATTCCCCGACAACAGCGGCTTTAAGAGCGAGTACTTCTTTACGCATAACGACTACGCCTACAGCTTCAGCTATTCCGACAGAGTGGACTATAACACTAAAAAGACTATTCTCGAAATAAGCCATCAGGGTACCGACGGATACCCGACAGGGAACCTAGTAGACGGAAATAACAACTCGAGCTTCCATTCTGCGGGCACCAGCTCAACGAACAATAAGACGAAGATATCCGCAACCAACCCCTTCAAGCTTACCGTTGATTTGGGAGAGGTCATAAAAGCAAATCACGTTACCTTTGACTTTTTCTCGCACAGCACGAGCAATAACAAGAAAAATAACGTCGGTATGGTAAAGACCTTCACGCTTCTCGGAAGCGTCGATAACGAAAGCTGGTTCGAAATCGTTTCCCAAACGAACTACGTAAATCCGAGTTCTCCGTCGAACGTAACGTTTGACTTCGAAACGAAAGAATTTCGCTATTACAAGCTCGCCGTAACGGCAACGGATAACGGACACTTCGCAATGGATGAAATCGTATTCTACCATCACAACCCCGAGCTTGACTTATCGCTAAGCCAAGCCAATAACGCCATGAATTTGGACAACAAAAAGTTTACGTTCAGTCAGTACAACTGGAGAAGCACGGCGACCTTCTCGACCTTCGGACATATTTACGTCGGCAAAGAGAGCGCGACTTTAACGTTTAAGTTCAGCGGTACGAGAATAGGCTTCGTAACGAACACGGGCGACGAGTTTGAAAACGAATTCGAGGTCGAAATCGACGGCGTTAAGGTAGATTCCGTCAACGTAAAGGAAATCAGCGGCGCTTACGGTATATCGTATTTATCGGAAAAGCTTTCAAGCGGAGAACACACGGTCACGCTAAAATGCACGAGCACCGTCGGACTGGATTCGGTCGTGTACTACGACGAAAAATAAAATAGATTTCCGACCAATCGTAAAGATAATTAAAAAATAAGGATAGACTGTGTAGTGCACAAAAAAAACACAATCTATCCTTTATTTTATCCTTAATGCGTCATTAGACGCGCTTCATGTTGCCGTTAGGCAATGCTTCATGTCGTAGACTCTTCATATTGCCGCAGGCAATACTTCATGTTGTAGACGCTTCATGTTTCCGTTAAGGAAACGCTTCATTCGCTTTCTATTCTTCAACCGAAAACTCATCCTTCCCCACCGAGCACAGCGGACAAACGAAATTCTTTCCTAAATCTTCCCATTTCGTTCCGGGTGCAATTCCTTCCTCGGGGCAACCCTTTTCCTCGTCGTATTCCCAACCGCAAACGTCACATACGTATTTCATTTTCGTTATCTCCTTTTTTAATTATTTACTCGCTAAAACCAAAAAAAATTTCAGCTACTTTATTGTAGCAAATTTCAACGCGGTTTGCAATAGGGAAAAAGCACGAAACGAAAGTTCCGTGCTTTGCTTCTCATTTACGGCTGTATGCCGATTACTTCGTCGCTCAACGACAAAACTTGCTTCTCGAACTTTTTCCTGCGCTTATTCAATATCTTATTGTAAATAAAATAATTCACGCTCACCATCGCTATGCCCACAATACCGATAACGATACCGAGAGGCATCAAATCGCCCAGTATTTTCATTGCAAGGCACATCCCTACGCCTAAAACGAGCGCGCCGATAACTCCGAAAGTATAAGCGAATATCTCCGCCGGACGGCTTACTTTTTTGTCGAGCTTTCTCAATTTGTCAAGCTTGGTTTGCTCATGGGGGACGTAGTTTGCGCGGATACTCTCCGCTGCTTGTCTTTCATAATCGTTGTTCATAATTAATATCTCCTTTTCGGTTTTGATGTCTATATTTTAACCGGCCGATATTTAAAATTTGCGAATATAATTTTTGCGAAACGTAATTTGTTTGTTAAAGTTTTGTAAATGATAAAACCCTCTTTACATCATAGTACGTATAATGTACAATTTTAAGTATGAACGTTAAACTAGGCAAAAAATTAAAAGAACTGAGAAACGAGAAAGGTTTGACGCAACAGCAAGTTGCGGATATGCTCAAAATTTCTCGCGTCAATTATACAAGATATGAAACAGACGTCTCCAATCCGGATTTCGATACTCTCGTTGCATTAGCCGATTTGTTTGACGTCTCGCTTGATTATCTTTTTAATAGGCAAAATTATTTGTAAAAAGTTGTTAACAAATACCGTCCCTCGCCGTTTACTGAAATTTTGTAATTAAAAAACCGCTAGTTACGGTATATTTTATAGGAATACGAAGCAAGAAAATGTTGTTGCATTTTCTTGCTTTCTTATTATGGTTTTGATACAATATAGTTGCAATAAAAGCAATTTAACGGAGAGTTCATATGAAAAAAACAGCGAGAATAATTATCATTTTAACGGTAATATTGGTTTTGTGCGTTTCGCTATCCGCTTGCGGAAATAAATACGTAAGTAAATATAGCTCGAAAATGATGGCAAGTTCCAACACCTCGGATAAAGCGTCGGTTTCATTCGACTCATTCAGCGGAACGTACGTAATAAAATTAAAAAGCAGCGGCGACGACAAAGTTTCTATATCGTACAATGCAACGCTAAAAGAAGGAAATATAAAAGTTTACTATGATTTTAACGATGAAAAACTTGACTTATTCGAAATAGGCACCGACGGTTCTATCAACGAAAAAACCGAAGCGTTTACGAGCGATAAAACTATTTACGTAATAATCGAAGCGGACGATAAATGCAACGGCGGCAGTTTTTCTTTCGTTTTGGAAAAGCAATAACTTTACGTTTTCTTTATTCGCACAACAAAAATACAGCCCGCTTTACTTCGATTGAAAAGTCGGGCTTTTTTTGCGAGAAAATTCGAGCGACCGTTTATTCTTTGTTTGCCCGCAAGATTTTCTCGCTCAATTCCAAAATTTGCCTGCCGTACTTTTTCTTGCTTCTTTTTGTGAAAAATCCGTGTATAAAATAGCTTAAAACCATTATGACAATTCCGACGGCGGATACAGCCACCCCCGCCGCGTACTTTTGCAATTCCAAAGTAATTGCCATGCCTCCGCCGAACGTGAGAACCCCGACCGTCACAGCCGAAGCCGTAGCCAACCTAGGCGCAAATTTTGCCTTCTTGTCAAGCTTTCGCAATTCCGATAAGTTATCCGACGAGTCAACGGACAGATATCTGCTCTTTATATTTTCGACCTCTTTCCGCTCCTCGTTATTCACCGCAGTATAATTATATTCGAATCTGTTATTCTCGCTCATTTTCCGTTTCTCCGTTTATTTCTTCATTTTCGCCGAAATTTGCCGCCGTTTCGTCGATCTCCCCGTTTTCGCTCGGGGCGTCCGCTTTTTCGTCCACGTTAGCCTTTAAAGCCTTTATTTGCTTGCCGCCGATAACCAGCATGGTAACGCCCAGAACAGCCGTAAGCGCGCATACTATCGCGCCCATGATAGCGTTGGCGTAACCTAGGTTCGCCTCAGGTGAAAACTCGTGGAACATCGCCGTTTGCAGCGCGAGGACGGACACGAGAGCGTCCGCAAGGTTGACGTTACGAACGGCCCTAACCGACATTTTATCGGTCTTGCGCGCCTTGGATAAATTGCACACCGAGGATATTATTTTATAAAAAGTATACAGTGCGGAAACGAAAATCATATACCCCGAATGTACGAAAGCCTTATTCGACCCGACTATTTCCCAAATCGTCGCGCTCAATACGACCGGAAGAATAATAAGCCATCCGCCGCACGTCATATACGTCCTTATTTCTCGAAATTTTGACAGGTGCTCGGTCTCGTCGGTTCTCTTCCGCTTATTTCGGTGATATAAGAGTACGCTTCCGCGCATGACGGAAAGAAGCAAATAATAAAGCCCCAACGCCACGTACCAAACCGAACTCCAAATTATTCCCAGCGTGCCGTTGATAATCGCGTTGCCTACGCTGATAACGAAAGATATAGCGGCGAAAACCATGGTCCGAAAGCCGTATTGCCCCACGAGTTTTCTCGTAAACTCCCGCTTGTTCGCCCATTCCTTCAAGTCCATTTTTGCTTTGGGAATAAGATATACCAAACAATATATAAAATACCCTAAAAATATTGCGGACGCGCCGTAAAGAACGTATGCTATCGCGCCGTAACGCGTCTGTAAAACCTCGTCGCGCAAAAAGACGGCAACGCCGACGACCGCCGCAACGAGCGCCGCCGCCGTAACGGCCGCGCTGCCGATACGCGGTTTTTTTATAAACTCCCAAACCTTTTTCAGCGCTTTCATTTCGTCTCTTTCAACTTTATCGTAAATTCCGTGCCCTCGCCCAAAACGCTCGCGACCGAAATCTCCCCCCCCATCATATCGATGACCTTTTTTACAAGGCTCAGCCCCAGCCCGTTGCCCTCTTTTGCGTGCGACGTGTCGCCTTGATAAAATTTATCGAAGATGCGCGTCCCCGTTTCTTTACTCATTCCGCACCCCGTGTCGGACACTTTGAGGACTATATCGCTCCCGTACTTTTTGAGCGAAATACCTATCTTCCCGCCGTCTTCGGTAAACTTTACCGCGTTGGAAATCAAATTCGAAAATATTATGTCCAAATACGACGGCACTGCCCGCGCAGTCATTTCGTCTATGTCCGCGTCTAGCTCCAAATTCTTCTCGTCAAGCTGTTTTTCATACCTTAAAACCGCCTGCGCCAAAATATCGTCGACGCGCACCGTTTCTATTTCATTATCCCCATTTTGGGCTTCCAAACGGTTGAGTTTGAGAATATTTTCTACCAGTTTCGACAATCTCGCCGAAGCGTCCGAAAGCGTTTTCGCGTACTCCGTTCTCTTCTCCGCAGTCAAGTTTGTATCCTGCATAACGACGGCGTAATTTTGTATTACCGCAAGCGGAGTTTTCAATTCGTGCGAAACGTTAGCTATGAAATCGTTCGCGAGAGTTTCGTTTTTTTCGAGCTCTTCCGCCATTTGGTTGAGGTTGTCCATAATGCAATCCAGCTCGTCGTACCGACCGTACGGGCGGTTTATCAAAAGCCGAACGCCGAAATCCCCGTGCGCTATCCTGTCCGTCGCTTCCAAAATTTTTTCCAAAGGTCGTTCCACCGTAAATTTGCGCCTTATATAATCTATCGTCGTGCATACGAGCGTTAAGGCTATGACTATAAGCAGCATTACCGCCGCAATAACTCCCTTGCTATCCGTCTTATGCCTGACTAGATCGTAAAACATTACGGCAAACGTAACCGTTACCGCCACCGTCAAAAAGAATAATGCCGAACCTAAAAGTGGGTTGCGTTTATTCGGCTTTCTCATTTGAGTACCGCCTTATATCCCAGTCCGTGAACGGTAACTATCTCGAACCCGTCGCACTCCGCCGTTTTTTCCCGAATTTTAGCCATATAGACGTCCACCGTCCTTGACGTTGCCGACGAGTCGTAATCCCAAAATTCGTCCATAAGCTGCGCCCTGGTAAACGTCTTTTTGGGATAGGATAAAAGTTTAAAGAGCAAATCGAACTCTCTTACCGTCAAGCTAAGTTCCTCGCCGTTTAAATACGCCGTATGCTCGTCGCTGTTCATGGTAAAATTCCCTACGGTCAACGCGCTGTCTGTTGCTATTTTCGACCTTCTCAAAATCGCGCCCACGCGTAAAACGAGCTCGTCCGTATCGAAAGGCTTGACGATATAATCGTCTATCCCTATTTTGTACCCGAGCATTTTGGACGCCTTGTCGTCGCGCGCGGTCATAAAAAGTATGGGTATGCGTTTATTCTTGTCGCGTACTCTCTCCGCCAAGGTAAATCCGTCCATATTCGGCATCATTATATCGCTTATAATCACGTCGTATTCCTCGCGCCTTATCTTATTCAAAGCCGTCATACCGTCGTAGCACGGCACAACCTCGTAGCCGTTGTCAGCAAGATACGAACAAACAAGTTTATTTAACGCAATATCGTCTTCCGCTACCAAAATCCTCGTCATAAAACACTATCCCTCCGTTTATATAATTTTACCATACACTTGTTGTCGCCGTACGAAAATTTTGTTAAAAAAATGTAAAAGACCGTCCGCATACCGCCGACAGCCTCTCTTATTAACTATTTATACGGATTATTTTTTGGTTTTGATATTCTCGCCCTGCAAAAGCATACCGATTGCCACAACTATCATTAACGCTCGGAAAATATTGCATTTATCGTCAAGCAAAACTTTATAAAAAACATGGTCTAACGGACTCGTCGTCACGCTTGCCGCTTCAAACGGCTTTTTTATGCCTTTCCTATATTCGTACAGCGAATATTCGTATCTTCCCACGCTCCCGAAAACTTCGTACACCGACGAGCAGTTCCCCGAAAACGCGTTCACCGCAATTTTCCCATCCGCATACGTCACCCTGTAACTGCCCGCGTCCGCAACGGTAATCGTCGCGCCCTTGGTATCGTAAAAAATTTGTCCCAATAATTTCGCCTTGTCGGAATAGAGCAACGCGCCGTTTTTTATGCGCGTCAGGCTTAAAAAAGGTTCGTCGGAGGGGATAAATATGTCCCCTCCGACGTATTCCAATTTTTTTGGCAGTTCAATCAGCATAACTAATCTTTATTTTCCTCGTCGGAAATTTGTTCGCTTACCGTTTCTTCGTTATCGTTCGTTGCAACTTCGCTCGCGTCGGAAGCTCCGTCCGTGATTTCGACTTCGGCGTCCACCTCGCCGGCCGCAACGGCGGCAGCCAATTTTCTTTCTGCTATCAACGCGATAGCTTCCTGTTGTTGCTTCTCGTTAAACTTGTAGAAGAACAGCGGTATAACGGTTAAGAAGTAGGATATTGCCGCAAACAGCACGAGCATTACCCACATTACGTCTTTGCCCTGCGCGGTGACGGAAGCCACGTCGTTTGCCGAAATACCCGCCATGTAATAAGCGAGAACGCCGACGAACGCGCCTACCGCCATACCAATTTTATTGATAAGGGTTTGCATTGCAAAACAGATACCTTCCGCTCTTTCTCCCGTCTTCAATTCCAGATATTCGACGGTGTCGCCTATCATTGCGTACGTTAAAATGTTACCGAAGCCCGACGGAACGCCCGCAACTACGAGCGCGATAATCAAAACCACCGTGGTTACCGTACTGGAATAGTTGCCGTGGTCGAACGCTATACCTATTATAAACGCAAGGAGCATCGCCACGCCGCCGACCACGTGCGACCAAATGTAAGTGTTGCGCTTGCCGAATTTCTTCGTAAAGTACGGAACGAGCAAGGACGCGATAAGTCCGCCCGGAACGATTGCCATAGTAAAGAGCGAATACATGGACTCTTTCCCCATGACGTACTTTGCAAAATAAAGTCCGCCCGTGTAGGTAAACAACATTCTCGCCGCGCCGCCGATACCCGACAAAACTATGAGCATAAGCGGTTTGTTTTTGAATAATAATTTTAAATTGTGTTTAAGCGAAGGCGGTTGCTCGTCGGTTTGATTGCGTTCCACCGTACTCTTAAATCCGAGGAAGAACAGCGGTAAAGCTACCGCGCAGCCGATGATAGCTATGATAAAGTAAGTCATTCTCAGCGTTGCGCCCGCTTCGCTGGGTGCAAGTCCTTTGGTCAGGTTGTCGGTGATAATCGGAACGAAAACGGTAATAATCCCCGCGCCGGCAGTACAGAACAAACGCGCAATCGTAAGAAGATTGCCGCGCCTATACGTGTCGTTACTCATAGCGGTCGAAAGTCCCCAGTAAGGCACGTCGGCTATGGTATAAATTACGCTCCAAATTATGTACATGATCGACAGCGCCGTAAAGCCGCCCGCGTTGTTCGGATACCAGGGCAAGAAGCATATTACCGTCATCATTGCAATCGGTAACGCCATCCATTTAAGATAAGGACGGCATTTGCCCCACTTAGAACGCGTCCTATCGACGATAGACCCCATGATCGGGTCGTTGAGAGCGTCGAATATACGAGCGCCGAGCATCAAAAACGCGACCGCCAAAGCGGAAAACCCGATGGCGTCCGTCATAAAGACGGTAAGGTACGAACCGATTATCGTACAAATAATGTTTTGCCCGAAGCCGCACAGCGAATAGGCCAAACCTTCTTTGGGCTGAACTTCTCCGTCGCCGGGAGTAGAGCCGAAAATCTTGTGTAGAAAATTATTCATTGGCATTCCCTTCATAAAATTTGATAGTAATAATTATACCATACAGTTTACTGTAATTCAATACCGAATTTTTGGTAAGGCGTGGCATTTTTTAGAGTGATATTCCATTTTAATAGAAAGTTAAAAGCTTATTCGCCTCGTATAAGCTTCCCGTCTTCACGCGAGGGGGAAGCTGTCAACATAGGTTAACTGATGAGGGTGCGATGCAAACGATAAAGCAAAGCAAGAAAAAAAACAGACTCTAATTCCCCTCTTATCGCCGTTATCTATTACTTAAACTTTACCCTCATCAGTCGCTAACGCGACAGCTTCCCCCTTTTACGAGCATTTACCTTCTGAAATAACTGCAAGGCAAGGTGGAAGCTTTTGCCGTTGAAATACCTTATCGCAAGATAAGAAAAATCGGTTATAACCCATAAAAAAAGCCCGAAGAATATCGGGCGTTTTTTATGGAGCTGCTAACCAGACTTGAACTGGTGACCTCATCCTTTCGTCGCAATGCGCTCCGTCGAAGAGTATGCTCTAGCATACTCTTGGTGTACTTCGCAATTGCTCCTCTTTCCCAAAAACCTTATGGTTTTCGAGAGCCCTAAATTTTCTTGGCAAGAATTTCGGTCACCGTTAAACCACTTAAACCCATAAAAAAACCGTCCAACGAGTGGACGGCTTTTTTATGGAGCTGCTAACCAGACTTGAACTGGTGACCTCATCCTT
>CAYVEU010000068.1:0-10697 GCA_964450015.1 uncultured Christensenella sp.
GCGCGGATATAGCCGCATATATCGTTGTACTTGACGTAATACCACATATCGGTAAGCGGGTATTTTCCCAAAAAAATAAAGCTTGCGCTAACGGGCGCAGGTAAATCTTCGGAAGCCCCGTCCATGGAACTTTTTAGTTTAATTTCCGTAAAATAGTTGTATTTCGGGTCAATTCTCAACTCTTGGACTGTACCGGAGGCTTCGGTATGATACCCTATCGACGAAACGGAATTTTTATCCACTTTGCCGGACACGCCGTTGAACGTGACGTAATAGTAGTTTTCATCCAAATTGTCCACGCGGGCGTAATACGTTTCCGGCAGTAAAAACAGCTTTCCTCCGGTATCTTTATTGAGCAACCAAATATTTTCTCCGATAATTACGTACGGCATATCCACGGCGTACGCGGTAAATTCGGCGTAGGGACAAACGGCTAATGCCAAAATCGCAATAATAACAAACGGCGTCAACTTTTTCATATCGGAAAGTATAACGCCGCAAAAATTATTTTTAATGTTTTTAAATGCCGAAAAATGTACTAAATGGAGGAATGTTTCTTTTGCGTTGCGCCGACGTATGATTTTTTCGTCCGTGCTCCCCGAAAAGCTTTACGCATTTTTTGTATTTATAGCTTCCGTTAATACGACGACCGATACCTTTTTTTGCGAGAAATCAGCGCAATGCACATCGAATCGACAAATTCCATACGACACATGACGTCGTCGAGTTTTAAAAGCTCAGTCAATTTGTCTTTCAGCTTTTCCACGTTGGTTTTGTCGCTCATCGACACGAAATCGACGGCGATAAGCCCGCCTATATTCCGCAAACGGATTTGCTTTGCGACCATTTCCGCAGCTATGCCGTTTACGCTTGCGCTCGAGTCCTCCTCGCTTGTATACCCTTCTTTCCTCTTGTGGCTGTTCACGTCGATAACCGTCATAGCTTCCGTCTTGTCGATAACTATCTCCACTCCGTCGGTTTCCACTTTTCGAGCGGTAAGTCGGTTAAGTTCGTCGCGAATTTTTTCCAAACCGATTATTACTTCCGCGTCGGGCGCGATGTTATACGCTATTTCTTTCGGGTCGGCGCGTTTCAAAACGCACGTTTTATAGGTGTTTTTACCTTTCGCTACGACGTCTGAAAGCTCGTTTTTGAGCTTGATAATTTCCGTTGAAATTTCGGCGTTTTCGCCCGTTTCACACGCGGTGCGAAAAATCACGCCTTTTTCGCTGAAAACGCTCGATAATTCGATGCGTCGTTTTTCGGTTATTTTTCTGGAAAAGCGAATATTTTCCGATGAGGTAATTACTACGAATTTTCCGCATAAAGTCAATTTTTCCGAAAGCAGACACCCTTTGTGTCCGCTCTCCTCTCGTTCGCTCGTTACGGTGACGAAATCGCCCGCTTTTAAGCCCGTACGCTTGGGCAAAAAACCGTTCTTTTCCCTGCCTATATCGATAAACGCGCCAGCGTCGGTAATCCTTACTACCTTGCCGCGGTATATGCTGCCCGCTACATCGCCGTCGAAACGGTAGTATCTTATAATCTCGCCGTTTTCGGCGTACGCCGCCTCTACCTCGTCACCGTTTACTTCGATATAAACTTTTCTATGCACTGTGCCTCCGTAAAATCCGCCGCCGTAATTTTTTTGCCGTCGGCTATTATCGATTGCTCCGTCCGTATACAGTCGGTTACGTTAAAATCCGTCCCGAAGTTAAGATTGAAACTCTCGCATAGCTTGTCGATACGCAAATTGACGTTCCCGAACGCAAGCGTCGCTTTAAAGCCGTTGCAGTCCGCTTTGACGCCGTAAATAAGCGGCGCGACGTCCTTGGTTTGCAAACCGCTCTTTGTCTTGACTTCTATTTTGTACTCGTCGGGCAAAGAATTTATCGCGGCAATTTGCTCGTCCGTCAATCGACCTACGACGACGTAAGTACTGGCGTTGACGACCGATGCAAGCGACGGATTTTTTTCCGTAACGAACGCGCTTTTCAACTTTAAATACGGCGGACAGTTTTCTTTAAACCGCTCGCTTAATTCCTTTGCCGATACGTCGGAACTTATATCAGCCGTGACGTAACAATCGCCGTCCGAGACCCCGAGCGGCAGCGGCTGCGTCATCTTTAACGACATGTGCCTATTAAAACCCTTACTGTATTCCACGCAAATACCCGCGCGCCGAAACGTGCGGTTTAGCGCTCTTAAAACGTCCGTATGGGGAACGAAAACTCCGTCCCCGATTCTTTCAAAGCCTATCGTTATCAATTTGCAATCCCGTAATTTTTTATTTTTTCCGCCCGCAAATCGGGCGACCGTTATTTGTTTTTATACTGCCTGCACTTTGCAAGTTTTGCCGCGCCGCAAGCGTTGCAGTCGTGTTTGCAAGGCGGAGTTATTTCGGCTTTTTTAGCCTTTTCCCATTCGGATAAAAAGTATTTTTTGCCCACGCCGAAGTCGATAAAATCCCAAGGCAAGGGTTCGTCCGTCGCTCGCGCACCCGTATATTCAATTACGTTTACGCCGTTTTCTTCCAACGCGTCCAACCACTTTTTATAATCGAACCTGTCCGACCAACCGTCGAAACAGCACCCCTTTTTATAGGCGCTCTCCACCACCGCGCCAAGCTTGCGATCGCCGCGGCTGAAAACGCCTTCCATGACGGATATATCCGCGCCGTGCCAAGCGTAATGCACGCCTTTTATCGCAAAAAGCTCTTTCTTTAAGAGATTTTGCCGTCTATACATCTCATCCTCGCTTATTTGCTCCGCCCACTGAAACGGAGTCGCGGGTTTGGGTATGAACATTGCGGTAGACACGTTTATAAAAATATTTTTTTTGCCAGTCGTTTCTATATACGTCTTTTTTACCAAGCGCACGACGTCGGCTATACCCAAAACGTCCTCGTCGGTTTCGGTCGGCAGACCGAGCATAAAATAGAGTTTAACCGTGGTATAGCCCAATTTAAAGGCGATTTTCATAGAGTTTACTATGTCGTCGTCGGTTATATTTTTGTTGATGACGTTTCTGAGCCGCTGCGTGCCCGCCTCGGGCGCAAACGTAAGCGACGAACGCTTGGCGCGCTCTAAAATCTTTTCCGTAAAGCTGTCCAAGCGCAAAGACGGCAATTGCAACGCCACGTTGTTTTGTTCTGTCAACGCCTTTAATCGGGAAATAATATCGCAAATATCCTCGTAATCTCCCGAGGAAAGCGAACTTAGACCCATTTCGTCAAAGCCCGTGTTTTTGATAAGCTCCGCGGCAATCCCTATAACGGTATCCTTTTCTCTGTACCTTACGGGACGGTAAAAGTAACACGCCTGACAAAACCTGCACCCTGCGTAGCACCCGCGAAACAGTTCTATAACGCCGCGATCGTGAATTATCTCTATATTGGGCACTAACGGTTTTGTCGGAAAAGGCGCTTTATCGAGATTTTTTACTATCGCCTTTTTTACCGTAGTTTTGCAAATTTTGCCGTCAAATTCGCAAGCCGACGGGACGTAAATTCCGTCGATTTTTGCGGCTTCTTCCAAAATTTTCGCTTTATTTCCCTTGTGTTTTTCTACTATTTTGCAAAATTCCAAATCGATTTCTTCCCCTTCGCCTATAAAAAACGCGTCGAAAAAGTCTATTATCGGTTCGGGGTTTGCCGAGGCGGGACCGCCGCCTACTATCAAAGGAAATTCCTCGCCCCTGTCTTTTGCGCGAAACGGAATTTTAGCCAAATCGAGCATATAAAGAATATTCGTATAGCTCATCTCGTACGGCACGGAAAAACCGACTACGTCGAAGTCTTTGAGCGGTTTGCCCGTTTCTATACTTGAAAGCGGTATGTCTTTTCCCTTTAAAATCGCCCCGAGATCCGTCCACGGCGCGAAGCAGCGTTCGCAAACGACGTTGTCGGCTTTATTTAAAATATCGTACAAAATGGCAATGCCCAAATTGCTCATACCGACCTCGTAAACGTCGGCAAAACACATACAAAACCGCACGCTGCACGGCTTATTCATATCGGGAAGATTATATTCTCCGCCCGTATATCGAGCGGGTTTTTCCACCGAAGTTAAAAACGGTCTCAGTCGTTCGTCCATATTATTTCATCGCAAGCGCCGCTGCGCCGATAATCCCCGCGTCGTTGCCGAGGCTGGCTTTTACTATCGGCGGTACAGTGTTGTTTTTTCCGCCGAAAGCGTGCTTTTGCACTACTTTTTCTATCATTTTAATAAAGTATTCGCCCTCGTGACTCACTCCGCCGCC
This sequence comes from uncultured Christensenella sp., assembly GCA_964450015.1. Lineage (GTDB taxonomy): Bacteria > Bacillota > Clostridia > Christensenellales > DTU072 > CAG-1782. The sequence goes on from CAYVEU010000068.1 coordinate 4,261, forward strand.
GACCATTATTACGTCGGGACGGAAGACGTTTACCAAATTTATAATTCCGCTCGCAACGAATTTTACGTAATCGCGAACTACTTTTTTGCCAGCTTTGTCGCCCTCTTTTGCCGCAATAAACGCCGTGCGGCCGCTCACCTTGCCCATATCTTTTACGATACCGTGCATTATGCTGTCGGGGTATTTTTCCAACGCGCAAGCCGTTTGTCTTATAAGCGCGGTAGCCGAAGCGTACGCTTCCCAACAACCTCTTTCGCCGCAAGTACATTTTTCGCCGTTCATTTTAATGCAAATATGCCCGCCTTCCGCGCCTTCGCCGTTCCTGCCCTCTAAAATTTCTCCGTTTAGGATAAAGCCGGTGCCGATACCCGTGCCCAACGTCACCAAAATGGAATTTTTCTTGCCGCCGCCGCTCCCGAAAAGCGTTTCGCCCAGAGCCGCGCAATTTGCGTCGTTGCCGATAAACGCAGGTAAGCCGCAGCCTTTTTCGAACTCTTCTATTACGTTTACCTTTTTAAAATTCAAGTTCGCCGCGTAGGATACCACGCCCTTTTTGCCGTTTACCGTGCCGGGAATGCCGATACCGACGCCGCGCACTGCCGACGGGTCTACGCCCGCGCCGCTTATTACGCTTTCGCAAAGCCTGTTCATATCGTGAATTACTTCGGCGTTAGCCCGTTCGGGCATAGTTTTACAGGTTTCTTTATAGATAATTTTACCGTCTTCGTCTACCAGTCCCGCTTTTATGCTCATTCCGCCTACGTCGATTCCCACGTAATATTTCTTCATACAGTCTCCGTCTAATCGTTATTTAACTTTTTTTCGCTGCTTATCTTATAAATCTCTGATTATCAGAGCGTTACCGTCATCTGCTTTATTCTCGGTATTTGATAAGGTCTGTCGTTGCGGTCGCATTGAACAGCCGCAATCGCGTCTACGGTTTCTATCCCCTCAATTACTCTGCCGAACGCGGCGTAACTGCCGTCCAAGTGCGGAGCGTCGGCGTGCATAATGAAAAATTGCGAGCCCGCGCTGTTGGGCGACATGGAACGCGCCATGGAAATTACTCCGCGCGTGTGTTTTATATCGTTGGTTTTGCAGCCGTTTTGTGCAAATTCTCCTTTTATTGCGTATCCTGGCCCGCCCATGCCGTTGCCTACGGGGTCGCCGCCCTGTATCATAAAGCCGCGGATAACCCTGTGAAAGCCCAGTCCGTTATAAAATCCTTTTTGAATAAGCTTTACAAAATTGTCCACGGTAATCGGCGCTTTGTCGGGGTAAAGTTCGATTTTTACGGTCATTCCGTTGTCCATTTCCATTGTAACTATCGGTTTTTTCATATTATCCTCCGAAATTTTTTTACCTAGTCTATTTTAACCGAGAGAGCGCGAAAAGTCAATCCGCTAAAACGTTAAGGTAAAAAGAATTGAACCCTACAAGCCGTAAAGACGTCTTTTTTGCTCTTTGCGTGAGTATCCCGCTTGAAATACGCCTGTATGTCGGCGCGTGATACCCGCGGCAAACACCTAAAAAATGCGTTCTTTACGGTGTATACAGTTTTTACGAGGCGAAAGCGGAATAAAATAAGGCAAACGAGTGCGGCTGTATAGGCATACTGCAAGTGAGTTTAACGAGATTTTAGCGCGTTTGCGCCCGCAAAAACCTTGTTGGGTTCAACTCTTTTTACCTTAACCAAGTAATTTCATATCCGAACCCGATTTTTACGGACAAATTTAAATTGATATTGCGTTATAGCCCTTGCCAAGCCTTACGAGGATTGCCTGCGGGCTCTGCCTTATCTGAATATAAATCTGCCTCGTAAAAATTGTGCGCACCTTAAATAATCTATTTTGTGTTGATTTTTGCCGAAGCTGACGTTCGTTTACAAGCGTATTCCGAGGATAGGTGAGACAAAAAGCACGCAAAAGAGATATTTAAGGCGGGTTCGGATATGGAATTACTTGGTTATATCTTCGTATTTCGACTCAATCAAATCTCTTATTTTGTCGGGCGCCGCTTCTATTTGCAATCCGCGTTTGCCGCCTGAAAACGCAATCGTGTCAAACAGCATTGCCGTGTCGTTTATAACGGTCGTAAACTGCTTTTTCATTCCTATCGGCGAACAACCGCCGTGAACGTAACCCGTAAGCGGAAAGAGGTCTTTCTGCTTTATCATCTCCACGTTCTTTACGCCTACGGCGTTTGCAGCTTTCTTTAAATCCAGCTTGCAATTTACCGGAATGACGAAGACGTAATTTTTTCTGTCGCTTCCGACCGTTACCAGCGTTTTGAAAACCCTGTCGGCTTCCAGCCCGACGAGCTTTGCCACGGTCTCGCCGTCGGTTTCGTTTTCGTCGTACGCTCTTACAAAATAATCTATTCCGCTTCTATCCAAGATACGCATAGCGTTCGTCTTTTCCATTATCTTATCACCCTGTCCTCGGTAACTATAATATCCATCTTAACGTCGTGAGCGTCGCACTCGAATTCCTCTCGCTGCGCTTCGAACGCCACGCCTATTTTAACCGCGCCGCCGTTTTTCAACGCCCTGTCGTAATATCCTTTGCCGTGTCCCAAACGGTTTTTGTTTTCGTCGAACGCAACCATTGGGACTACTATCACGTCAAAGTTTTCGACGACGTTTCCGTATAACGGTTCTCTTATGCCGAATCTACCTTTTTTCAACTCGGTGGCTTTCGATAATTCGACAAATTTCAACGCGTTATCCGTTGCCACGGGTACGGATATAGGCTTATTCTGTCGAATAAGCTCGCAAATGAAATTATCCAGACAAACTTCGTTGTGCAAATTAAAATACGCGGCGACAGACCGTGCCGACCGTATTTCGGCAAGAGAAAAAAGTCTGTTGACAATTTGTTGCGACCGCTCCGTTTTATCGGCAATAATCGATAACCGCGAAAAAACGCGTCTGCGCGCTTCTTGTTTTTCCATTTATATAGAGATTGGATTATTCGTACTTTATAAGCTCGACGCCCGCTTCGTTAAAGAGCTCGATTGAAAAGGCGTCGGGGTAACCCTCTTTGAAAATAACGCGCTTTATTCCGCTGTTTATAATCATTTTCGTGCAAATAGAACAGGGTTGGTGCGTGACGTAAATAGTCGCCCCCTGCACCGACACACCCATTTTCGCCGCTTGAATAATCGCGTTTTGCTCGGCGTGTACCGCGTAACATACCTCGTGCCGAGTACCCGACGGGATATTGAGCTTTTTACGTATGCACTCGCCCTTATCTTTACAAGACGTTATTCCGCTCGGCGCGCCGTTATAACCGGTAGTTAATATTCTCTTATCTTTTACGATGACCGCGCCAACCTGACGGTTTTCTTGATAACAACTCGACCATCCTGCAACCACGCCTGCCATTTCCATAAATCTCGCGTCCCATTTATCCATACGGCTTCACCTCGTTAATTTATTTATAACTATATTAGCATATTTCGATAAAAAAATCAATATCGCGCATAAACTACTTTCCCGTTCAATAAAATTTATGTGTATGGCGGAAGTGGATTATTCCCGATTCTATTATAAGAGGGAACGCAAAGAGAATAGCGGTTCGCCCGAACGGGACTTTGACGAGCCGAAACGGTCCGAAGCCGAACGAGTCGAGCGACAAGTCGAACGAACGGTCGAACGAGCGACTCCGAAACGGTCGAGGAAGCCGTTTCTCGTCATCATCACTTTAATAATAATTTTCGGCATAATTTTTTTTGCGGCGGACTTTTTCACTAACGGCAAACTGTTAGATACCGTGACCGCGAGTTTGCGCGGCTGCACGTACGAATACTATTTCGTCGTCACCGAAACGGGCGGGCGCGACCTTGCGTATGCCAAAAGTCTTCTGATAAAACAAATGGGCGGCAGCGGTTTTATCATCGACGAAGACGGGAAATTCCTCGTCGTCCTATCGGTATACCCCGACAAGAGCGAAGCGGCGACGGTGTCTTCCAAAAACGCAAACACTTACGTCTACACCCTAAGCTTCACTTCCAAAAACACGGATTTTTTCAACACCGTGGATAAATCCGTAAGCGATATAAGCACGGCGCTCAAAAATTTGGAACGCGGACTGCTCACCGAAAGCGACTGTTACGGAACGCTGCTTGCCGTCAAGGGCGAACTCGTAAAAACGAAAGCCGCAGTTTTGGAGAGCGCGAGCGCGGCGGAATTGAATTTGCTCGACTACGCTATCGGCGGAATCGACGGGTTGGAAATGGGCAAAGGAACCCGACTGACTTTTTTAAGCGACGCAAGGTACGTTCTTTGCGGAATAATTTCGTCAATGGGCGCAATGAAGCAATCATAATTTAAGCGATTTACGGCCTCGAATCAGAACGCATCAAGCGGTATTTGCTCGACGCAAAAAAATAAATTATCCTCTTTTAATTTTTAAAAAATCGCACAAGCTAAGACTATTATGTTAGTAGTTTTAGTTCGTTCACTTATAATTTTCATCTTGCTCGTTTTGGGCATAAGGCTCATGGGCAAGCGCACGATCGGCGAATTGCAGCCGTTCGAATTTGTTATCACTTTGGCTGTCGCCGACCTTGCCTGTACCCCTATGCAAGATATTTCGATACCTCTTGCCTACGGTTTGGTTCCCCTATTCACCATTTTCGTGGCGCATTACTTTATCACTCTCGCTACGGCGAAATCCATAAAATTTCGGAAATTCATAAACGGCAAGCCCTTTATAGTAATCGACGGCGACGGGATAAATTCGGAGTGTCTGTCAAAACTCAACATGAACGTCAACGATTTGCTCGCGCTTATTCGGCAACAGGGATATTTCAGCATAACGCAAATAAGTTACGGGATTATCGAAACGAACGGTAAACTTTCCATTTTGGAAAATTCGCAAAGCGAAGCACCGCAGTCGATTCCTATGACGCTAATAACGGAAGGAACGTTGTTGCACGAAAATATTCATTCAATAGATATAACCGAGGAACAAATAGAGAGAGTTTTAGCCGAACAAAAAATTCGAAAAAAGGACGTGGTTTTGATGACGGCGGACAGCAATACGCTCTTTATTCAGCCCAGAAATTCGAAATATATCACGGTGGAGGTTGCTTAAATGAAATACAAACTGACTATCGCCATTATCGTAACCGTACTGCTCTTAGGCTGCGGTATATGGGAAACCGTTTATATCGAAAATACTTTCGACCGGTTCGAAATAAAGTTATCCGAACTCATGCAACAAGAAGAATACGATTTGGAAGATATAAAAGCCGTGGGCGAATGGTGGAACTCGCGGGCAAACAAGCTTGAAATCACCATTCCGCACGTTCAGCTTACCGAAATAACCGTAACCTACGGAGAATTGATAGGCGCGGTGGAAAACGAAGATTACGACTCCGCGAGTGCGCTTCTCAACCGAATATATCAGTACACCATAAGAATAGGCAATCTATACGGTTTTAATATGCGCAATATAATTTAGACAAAACGGGAACGGACGTATCGCATTTGCTTTACGCCCGTAAAATTAGACAAAAGCTCCAAACTGTATTTTTACATTCGTAAAAATTTGTTGACTGGCATTTTTCATTGTAGTAAAATATAGGTAACAAAACTAGGAGGTATTTTACAAAATGAAAAAGACAATTACTATTATCGGAATAATTGCTCTCGTTGCCGTTCTCGGCGTTTGTTTGGTTGCTTGCATACCCAACAATTATTCCAAGGCGGCAGCCAACCTTAAAGACGAAGGATATACCGTTATATCTTTCTCAAAAGACGATGACGGCTTCGAAGCGGCTACGAAATTTTTGGGCGTCGAAAACATCGTTGCGTTTGTTTCCGCCAACAAATTATTAGCCGGTGACGGTATCGTTTTAATTTATTTCGACAGCGCAAGTTCGGCTAAATCCGCTTATTCCGAAATCGAAAAGCAATACGAAAAGCAAGAGAAAATGAGCGTTAAACGCAGCGGCAAAGTTATCTACGCCGGCACCGAGCAAGCTATAAAAGACGCTCAATAATAACGTTATTTTAAAACAATAAAAACTCTCGGCTTTTGCCGAGAGTTTTTATTTATCCGTTTTGCTACATCTTTTGATTGATTATTTTAATTAAGTCGTTTATATAATCCTTTTTATCATAACAGGAAAATATCTGACAGCCATCCAATAAAAATCGGAATTTTGCCGATATAGCGTAATCGAGCATTTGGCACGGAATTACCGATTTATTTGCGCCGATTGCCGTGGCTACCTCTTTTGCGACCCAATTCGACGTTTCGGCTTCGGGGGTCAGGATGAGAATTACCATTTTCGTATTCGTCAATGCGCTTGGTATCATATCCAAATAATTTTCGGACGGTCCGATAGACTCGGGCGCCATCCAAAAAGTGATACCGTACTGTTTCAGATAATTTGCTATCTTATACGCACTTTGGCTTTGCTTACTC
>CAYVEU010000069.1:0-10636 GCA_964450015.1 uncultured Christensenella sp.
GTTCGGGCTGTTTGTTGTAATCCCAAACAACGGTGCTTTCGCATTGTTCGATTTCAAGTACGATCTCGTTGCCGTCGCCGGGCAATTCCAGCGCTTTATAGTTGTTGTTACGGCTGGTTATGCGCGCGCTCAATAGATAAGTGCCTGCGTTTACGGCGTAGTTATCGTTTAGGGTGTGCGCTTCGTCAAAGTCTTCGTTGTAGTAAGTGCCTACGGATATTTCGTACGCAACGTCTACCGTCGAGCCGTCGGGAGCGACTATTTGAGAGAACTTTCCGTTTTCGACTTGAACGTTGCCGTTGTGCGCGTATAGGTAGTGCGCCGCGCCGTTGTAAGTCACGGTGTAGGATTCCATTACTATGTTCGACAGCGTGCCTTGACGTACGGTTACGGTTATTTGAGCCGTCCAGCTCTCGTAGTTTTCGGTTTCGGCAACGGTCGCAGTGACGGTTCTTATACCGTTGGTGCCGTAGTTTTTAACGCCGTTGTTGCCGTTGGCTTGCGTGAACGCGGAGTCGCCGCCCGAATAGTAGACGCTTATCGCCGTACTCGGGTCGAATCGGTAATAGACGACGGGTGCGGGTGTCGAAGCGGTTTTGCCTTCTACTACTATATACGACTCGCTCTCGTCGGAGGACACGAAATAGTATCTTACGGTGCCGTCGGTGTACTCCCAATCGTGAGCGCCGTTAAACGTTATATTGTCTATCGTTGCCTTTTTCATCGTGAGCGCGCGGTTGGTGTTGGTGAGATTGTAGTTGTTGCCGAGCGCCGCTTCTACGCTTTCGGCAAAGCGGGCGACGAGGGTGTATTCTCCCGCGTTTTTAAATTCCGTCGCTACTCCGCCGACCGTAAATACCGGAACGAGATATTCCGCGTCGCCGTATTCGGTGACGTCGTTGCCGCGAAGCGTAGCGGTCGCTTTAACGTTTACGCCCTGATCGGTGCCGTTGTAAGTAAACGAACCCGAAGAAAGTCCGCTCCAATTTACCGCAACGGTTACTTTGGATATGGTAAATTCACGGGTAGCGGTGTTTTCGGTTATACCGTAGTTTGCCAGCATGTTTTGGACGTTTTCGTCATCCGTTTCGGGGATGGAAGCGGTCGCAATATAAGTGCCCGCGTTCTTGTAAACGGCGTTTTCGACGGGAGCGTCGAGCACTTTGCCGTTGCCGTCCTTCGTATACCGTAAAGAAACGGTGAGGACGAGCTGCTCGTTGGCAACGTCTTGACCTAGAACGTCGAGGTAAGCGAAAACGGTTTGCGTTCTGCCGTTATAATCGGTTGTTTGCGTAGACCAAGAAACGTCGGTAACTTTCGGCATAATGAGGTATTTGCCTGCCTCGAAATCGAGTTGGTCGGCAAAATTCAAGTTGTCTATCGTGTAGTTGGACGCGGACGCTCCGGTGAGCGTGAACCTGACCTGCGTGGCTTCCAATACGTTTTTGGAGTTGTAATTCGAGTTCAAAGTCAGGGTTTTCGCGTCACTTTCGATAAAGTTATTGTCGGCAGTCAATTCAAGCGGGGAATGAACGGTCGCAGTCAATCCGTCGTATTGCGGTTTACGCCAAAATTCCAAAGACGTTTGGTCTAAGTCGCCGTTCTTTATAAGAACCAGTTTCCTCTGCAAAATAGAACCTGAGGGAACCGAGGGGACGGTGTAGTTGGCTATCAAGTATTCGTAGCCGTCGTCGGTGTCCGCAGTTATGGTTATCGGCTTGTCGTCACCCGCGTTTTTGTCGGAATATTTCGCCGAGAAACGGATGTATTGCGAATTGTAAATAATGCCGCCTATTACGCAATCGGTTACCGCGTCGGTACCGTCGTAGGTCTTTATAAACTCGTTTTCGCTCGTTACCGTAAGATTGAGGGGAGAAATAGTGAGAGTCGCGCTTTTGGCTTGCGCCCAGTCTTCGAAGTTGGATTCGCCGTCGCCCAAGTCTATCATTGCCGTTACCGTATAAGTGCCCGCGTTGCGTGCGCCGTAGTCGAGCGTCGTTAAAACGCCGTTATTTACGTAAGCGTCCTTAGCTCCGGTTCCGTTTTTGGAATAGGTGTAATTAACCGTGATGTTTTCGCCGTAAACGGTAATGGTATCGACGAGGGATTCGGTAACGGACGCGGACGCCGAGTTGTCGCGGTTTAAGGTGAGGTAGTACGTCTTTGCCGCGTACGGCTCGGTCGCGCTTACCAAGTAGCGTTCTATTACCGCTTTTTCTACGGTTATGTAAATGACTTTATCGGTGAAGATATAGTTGTCTTCTCTTGCGTGAGAAGCGGTCAGTTTGTAAACGCCGGCATTCTTCATAACGGAGTCGCCGTCCGCTTTGCCCGAAATACCTTCGTAAGAGACGGTGAGATTGACGTTCGTACTGCCGTCGGCACCTATAAAGCTTGCGGAAACGCTATTGATTGGATTGCCGTTAAAGACGTAAGTCTCGTCGCGCCCCGTCCAAATTATATCGGCTTCGTAAGGCGTTATTTTTAAGTTTACGGTCTTAGCGTTGTCCGTGCCCCAAACTTCGTAGTTTTCGCCTACGTCACCGAGAATGGTAATCGTAGCGGTGATTGCGTAAGTGCCGACGTAAAGCGCGCCGTTGAATTTGCCCATAGCAACGTCGTTAAGTTTGTAAGCATAACTTACCGAAGCGGCGTCCGAACCTTGCAATGCGATAGAAGTTACGCTGCCGTCGTCTAAGTAATTGTTTTCCGTATTCAAAGCGGCAAAGTGCGTTGCCATATCGTACGTTCTTTCCGTGCCGACGAAGTAGTAGTCAACGGTCGCTTTATTTATGGTAATAGTAGCGGTTAAGGTGAACGTTCGGTAGTTTTTATGGCTTACGGTCGCGGTGATTTCGTAAACGCCTGCGTTTCTCGCGCCTTCGAACGACGCCCCGTCACAGCTGTAAACGATACTCGTTTCATCGGATTGCGCCGTATTAGCAGAGGGGTGCAACGTGATTTTCGTGAGCACGTCGGATACGTCGTGAGTCAATTTAGCGAGAGCGTTATCAAAGGCAAGAACCAAATAGTGCGTATTGCCGCAATACGTTATCTCGTCGTCGTTAAAGAATAGGTTTACGTCTTGCGAGTACGCGGTACCGTCCTCGTCGGCGGCAACGGCGCGGGAAACGTTGACGGTCTTTCTTAGGTCGCTTACCGCCGCGTAGTTGTCTTTATTCGCGGGGTCTTTGAGCCTTATTTGTACTACGAAGTCGTAGCTGCCCGCGTCGATAGCCTGTACGCCGTCCGCGGCGTCTTCTATAAATTTGTTAACGGTAAAGACGTCGCCTTTATGACCTTGGGCAAGATATACCGTCAGTTCCGTTTTCTCGTCGTTCAGTTCGTAATACGGGTATCCGCTCGAAGAGGGGATAGACAGGACTGCGTCGTGCGCGTTACCGTCGTAGACTGCGTCTTCGCACGTAAGGGTAACGTTCTTTAACGACGCGGGAGAGATAGTAAGGTTTGCCGCAATATCCAAGTTGTCGGTGCGGTAGTTGCTTGCGACGGTATCGTTTTCAAAAGAGAGACGGGCGGTAACGGTGTACGCCGCAACCACGCCGTTTATCGTGTTTACGTTGATTGCGGAATTGCCGACGGTTTCATTTACGGCTCCCGTATCGTCGGGTTTGTTGTCCGTAATCGTATAAGTTACGCTGACTACGTCGCCGTACGCAGTATGGTAAACGCCGTCTACAAGCTGAGTTTGCGGTACGGTCACGGTTACGGCATGGGAGAGTCCGTCGTAAACGACTGTAACTTCGTCCATGGTAAAGCTCGTAACGAGCGAGGGGTTGATTATAAGCACTGCGAATTTTTCCCAAGTTTCGTAGTTGTCGGCAGCGTCGCCGTCGGCGGTGATAGAAGCTTTAAGGTAGTACGTACCCGCATTCTTAACGCCGGTAAACGTTGTGTCGTAATTGCCGTCTTTAACGGTCGTAAAGGTGTATTCGACCGTGCCGTCGTCTTCCGCAAGCAAGTTGACTGAGCGGATTATCGGGTCGCTCAGGGGCTCTTGCTCGGTGTTGATACTTAAATAACGCAGCTTATTGTTGTACGTTACGGTGTTCCCTTCGAAGAAGTAGCCGCTTATCGTAGCTTTCTTGACGGTGATCGTAGCAGTTGCGTTCGTCGGTTTGTAGTTGCCGTTCGACAAAGTCGCGGTAACGGTGTACGTGCCCGAATTTTTGAGTTCGGTATCGCCGTCGGCTACGCCGCTCGTTCCCAGATACTTCAATCTTACAGTAACGACGTCGCCGTCGTAGACTTTACCGTCGGTATCGGTTTGCGCGCCGCTTGCAAACGTAAAGACTGCCGAGTGTTTTTCTCCGTCGTAGGTAAATTCGTCGGCGGAAGTCATCGACAAAGTTACGGTCTTTTGTTCTATTTTGAGGACGGAAGTTGAGGTCGTGTAGTCGTTGTAATTGTCGCCGGCGCTTACTACGGCGTTTATCTCGTACGTGCCGACGTTCTTTGCCTGTCCGCTGTTGTTTTCGCCTCCGTAGAGGGTTATTGTTACCGCGTCGCCGTATTGCGTTTGGTTATCCGTTACGGTAATGGTTACGCCGTGAGGTTGCGCGTCGTAAACGAGCGTGCCCGAGTCGGCTTCTACGGTTATTCTGTTTTCGTCTATGTCCGCTTTATTTATAGTTAAGGTTGCCGTGCGCGTGCGGGCGATATAGTTCTTGTCCGCGGGATTGTTTTCCGCGTCGCCCGCTATCGTAGCAACTATCGTGTACGTGCCTGCGTCGGTTGCCGAATTTCCGCTTTCGCCGTTTATAGTGTAGCTGACGGAGACCGCGTCGTCGTAGTTGGTCACGTTGGTGTTGACGGATATGGAATAAGATTTTTTGTCATATGTAACCGTCTTCGACGTCAAAGTTATGCTGTTTATAGGCGATGGGGTGATTTTGACGGTGGCTTCCAGTTCGAGAACTTCGTAAGAACTGCTTCCGCTTGCAATTGTCGCCGTTATCTTTTCGCCGTCCTCGTCGGTTACGTCTATAAACGCGTTTAGACCTTTGACGGTGGAAGTCGTCTTGTACGCGCCGCCGTCGTATTCTACGTTTACCTTTATGCCGTGTTGAGTGACGTAAGAGGATACTTCCACGCCTTGCGCCTCGCCGTTGTAGACGGTCGTCAAGTCGTCTAACGTTATGCTCTTTATCGTAGCTTTTATGATTTCGAAAGTTTGAGAGCAGGTTTCGGGTAGAGCGTAGTTGTTTGCCGACGCACCGACTATTTCCGTAATTTCCGCATTTTCTTTGCCGACCAAAGTACGGCTGTTGTTGGCGACTGTCAATTTAACGTCGTCGCCCGTGACGAGATTGCCGATTTGAGGGGTGATAGAACGCGCAACGTTCGAATATTGTACGGTAAAGTTTTCGCCCCAGTTGTAAATATAACCGCCGTCGTCTTCGTTTGCCAAGCCGTCGGTCACCCACGTTATTGTCAGCGTGAGAGGCGAGATATGCCATTCGGCGGAGTCGACTGCCGAGCTTAACGAGTAGTCGGAATTTGCGCCTAAGGTAAGGATAACGGAATAGTCGCCCGCGTTTACTGCGGTAAACGAATAGTTGTTAGAGGACGATAACGTATAACCGCCGTCGGTTTGGGCTGCCGTAGTAGACGCGAAATTGCCCGTTACCGTTATCGTTTCCAAGAAGTCGTCAAGCATGCCGCTTACGGTTACGCTCACGCCGTGGCTGTCGCCGTCGTAAGTCGTCGTAGTTTCGTTGCCCGTCCAAGCGACGGTAAGGGGTTTGGGCGATATAGTTCCGGTCGCCTTGATGTTCGAGTCGATTTCGTAATTGTCGTTGTTTGCCGTCAGAATTATAGCGTGCGTGCCGGCGTGCGCAGTAGGTTCGCCGTCTTCCGTCGTGTAAGTGCCGGTAACTTCTACGGTGTTTTCGTCTTCCTTGATAATATCCGCGCTTACGATGTTGAATTTAACTTCGTCCGTTCCGTCGAATACCTTATCCGCGCTGCCCGCAACGGTAATTATGCGCTTTGTAATTTGCGCGGTGGGGATAGCGTAGGCGTAGCCGTTGACTGTATATTTCGATTCGTCGAGGAGGGTGCCGTTTTCCGAGAACGCGAGATAGTAGTTTGCGCGGTCGGTGCCGCCCAAAGTAAAGGTAAGCGTTCTCGTGCCGGCGTTATAGTTGTTGTACGCCGCGGTGACGGTTGCCGTAGTACCCGTGAGCACGCCGTCGGAAGTTGCTATTATATTGCCGTCATCGTCGGCGTCGGACGCGAACGTCACGTTTTGCGAATAGGTAAAGTCGGTATACGAAGTTTTGCGGTCGTAAACCTTGGTCCAGTACGGGTCGGACGTGTCCGTTACCGTGATTTTTGCCTTTTCTACGGTCAAAGTCACGTTGACTTCCATTTCCGCGTCCGAATTGAATAGGTCGCAGCCCGAAACAGTGGTCGTTTCGCCGGTTGCCGAGCTGTCGTAAATCTTTATAGTGTATTCGCCCGCATTCTTTATTGCGTTGAAAGTCGATGAAGAATATTCTTCATAGGTGTAAGTGCCCGAACCGATTTCCACTCGGATGTGGGAAGTATCCGCAGCCGCCGTAACCTCGGGAAGACCGGTGCCGACCGTATATGCCGTTCCCTTATACGGCAAATTGGATTTTGCGTCGACTATAACGCCTTGCAAGAGGCGGGCAATGCCGAATCTCAACGCCGCAACGTTTTCGCCGAGTTGAGGCAAGGGGGTATCGTCTAATTTATTCGCCGAGCGGTAGTATGCAAGATAGGTTTCGTCTTCGTCGGTCATGAAATAATTTCCGGTATAACCGTCGAAGCCGGTCAGAATAAAGTTGTCCGCGTCGCCGCCGTCAAGGGTGATAACGACGAAATAGCTTCCCGCGTGTTCGGGGCCGTCGGTACGGAACGTTCCGTTTTCGGTGAGCCACTGGTGAGCGAGATGTTCTTCGTCCAAGTCGTCAGCGGTCCTTGCGGAAAGTCCGCAGTTACATAACCCAAAATAGACGTAAGAGAAGCCTTTACCTTCTATTTTATTGAATATATCGTCGCTTACCGAACCGATAGCGACGGTCTTGTTCTCGCCGTCTTTAAAGGTGAGCGCATTGAGATTTACGCTGTTATCATTCAAAGTCCAGCTTAGCATATTCGGGGTGATTTCGTACGGTTTTATTTCGAATAAAAATTCCGTTGCGCCGCTGAGTTCGTAGTTTACGGAAACGTTGCCGTCGGACTTTAAGGCAATCTTTGCGGTGTAAGCGCCGACGTTCATCGGCGGGGTATCGAGGTCTACGCCGTCTTTTTCAAAGGCAACGGAGAAGTCGCCGCCGAGGGTCAAACGTTCGCCGGTGATAAGATTGTTAAAGGTGACGGAAAGGTCGTCCTCGTCAATGGCTTCGGCGCGGTAGATTATATTATCCGCGGTGACGTCCGCGCTTATTTGCGTGGTTATCTTTTTGCGGGTAATGGTAAATTCGCAATCGCTGTCCTCCGCAAGGACGTAGTTTTGATAACGAGTACCGCTCAAAGAGAAGGTTAGGGTATATTTTCCTGCGTCGGTTGCAAGGAAACGCCGACTGTAATTTGCGCCCGAACGGACGGCGCTCTCCGCAGTTCCCGTCGGCGACATTTCCGCATTCAAGCTGAACGCCGTGCTGGTGTTGTCGTCCGCGAGCAGGTTGTTGACCGTCATCTTGACGCCTTGTCCTTGCTGTTGACCGTTGTAGGTAAAGTCGGTGGTAGTGACGTCTTCTTTCGTCAGGGTGAGCACGCGGCGGCTCACGGTAAAGTCGCAGTAAAGATTGCTTACGGTATAGTCGCCGTTGCCGGACGCCGTCAACGTTACTCTGTATTGTCCTGCGTTGGTAGCGGAATTTCTGGTAATAGCGGACAAGCCGTAGTTGGCGACGACCGTGCCCGCGTACGTAAACGTCACGCTGTCGCCGTAATAAAGCTTGCCGTCGTCTATCGTGCCTTCGTTTTCGTCGTTAGAGTTTGCGGCAGCCGTCAAAACGTGCGCTACGCGGTCGTAGGTGACGGTAAATTCGTCTTTTGCGTCCAGCTTGAACGTCACGTCGGTGATAGGTTTGGGGTCTATCGTCCATTCGTAAGTCAGGTCGTTTGCGCCGGTAATTGTGTAGTTTTTGTTGTCAACGGCGGTGACCGTCGTGAAGTACAATCCCGCGTGTATTGCGGCGTTGCCGTCGGTAATATTGCCGTCTTCGTCCTCGGTTAAGTAGGTTAAATTGATTTCGTCGTCCGCTTCGGCGTTGGTAATTGCCGCAGTAACCGCGTGCTCGGATTGCGAGTAGACGAAATCGTCCGCCGACCAGTCGAGAACGATGACCTTTTTGGCAATTTTAAAGGTCGCGCTCACGTTGTCGGGAAGTTCGTAGTTGCCATTGGACGTGCCGCCTAAGGCGGTTACCGTTATAGTATAAGTATCTGCGTCCGTTGCTTTGAAAGTTATTTTTATCGGGTTAGCCGTACGGTTTTCCGCAACGGTTTGAGCGTTTTGCGGTGTGAGCGCCGTCGTAAAGGACAGCTTGTCGGAGCTTTGGTAGTCCGCGTCGGCAATATTGCTGACCGTCAAGGTTATGCCTTGCGCGTTGCCGTTATACACAAGTCCGCTTCCGCTGGACCAACCGAATTCAAGCAGGATAGGCGTTATATTCCATTCGTGCGTTACGTTGGTTCCGCCCGTCAGGGTGTAGTTCGTATTGTTTAATTGTGTAACGGACGCGGTGTAGGTGCCTTTGTCGGTAAATTTGTTACCGACGTTGTCGGAGGGATTGCTTCCGTAAGTTAAAATTACGGTGTCGCCGCTTACGCAGTTGGAAACGGTTGCGGTAACCGTTTTTTCGGTTCCGTCGTATTCCACTGTTGCAAACGACCAGTTGAGAACAACGGGGCGGGGCGCAACGGTCCAGTCTAACGTGGCGTTGGAAGCAATGACGTAGTTGTCGTTGTCCAGTCCGACCGCGGTCGCCGTATAGGCGTTGTCGCCGACGTTTGCGTTGCGGGAAACGTTGTTTGTATACTCGGATACGGAAACGGAGTCGCCGTCGTAAGATTTTCCGTCGGTATCGCTCGTCGCGCCGCTTAATATTTTTGCCGTTACGGTGTAATCTTGTCCGTTGTAGACGAGATTTTCGTAATTTTCCCAAACGAGGGCAACTTCTTTCGGCGCTATTGCATAAGATACGCTTACGCCCTTGGTCGGCAAGAGGTAGTTCGTCGCGTAAGTGCCCGAAAGAGTCGCGGCGGTCGCAGTGTATTTGCTCGTGCCGACGTTCGCGTTTACGTTGACGTTGCCCGTGTAATTCAACGTTACCGTATCCTTAACGGACGTGTCGTCGCGGACGAACAGCGAATCGGGATCGATTGCCGTCGTCAGCGTGTAGGACTTGGCATTATATATAAGGATAGTGGAATCGGTGTAAGTTGCGCTGTTTCCGTTGTTGGAATAGCTCCATACGCCCGACAATTTCAAGGTGGCGCGGGCGATGGCAAACCGAGTCTTTTCGTTGTCGGCAACGGACTTGAACGAATAGTTTGTATTGACAGTTCCGTTCGAGTTGTAGACTTTGCCGTCGAAGATTGCCACGTAAGTGCCGTAGTTTATAGTCTTTCGGAAGTCGTCCGCCGTTAAAACGTACGATGTTTTGCCGCTTCCGTCAATCGAAGCCGTACTTATAAGGGTAGTCGAGCCGCTCGATTCCCTGTAAAATTCCACTTTGAACGTAACGTCGTCGGTTGCAACGAGTCGGGACAAAGTCAGCTTGTCGGATTGATATTTGCCGTTGTAGGTGTAGGATTCGGCGGTTTCTTCCCATAAAACGTTTATTGCGCGCGGCGAAATCGTAAACGAACAACTGCGGTCGGCTTCGCTCTCGGGCAGGGCGTAGTTATTTTTGCCGTCGGACGTGGTTATCGCGGTGGCAACGCCCGTGTAGGAGCCCTGATCGGTATGTTCTCCGCCGTCGATAGTAACCGTGACTTCGTCGCCAGACGAGGCTAGGTTGGTGACGGTAGCTATCAATTTGTGCGGATTTCCGTCGTATTCCGCCGTTTTATTGGCGTGCGCGGAGTCGCATAGCTTCCATTCTAACGTAGCAACGAGCGGGACTATCGTAAATGCCGCGGTGAGGTCGCCGTTCAAAGTATAGCAATTTGCGCGGACCGCCGTATCGGATATTGCGACGGAAACGGCGTAGCTTCCTACGTTTACCGAGCGCAGCGTTCTCGTATATACGCTTCCGTTTGCCGTGCCGCCGTTGTCGACTTCGACGGCGGTTGCGGCGTCGGTAACGGTAAAGTCGAGGTTAGAGTCAAAGTCGGACGCGACGAAACCGCTGATTTCCAAAACCACGCCTCTTGCCGCCGCGCAGTAGGTAATCGTAGCGCCGTAGTTGTATTTATACGTCACCGTGAGTTCGCGCGCCGAAATCTTCCATTCTTTTTCTACGTCCGCGGTCGAGGGAATAGAGTAGTTGACGCTGTTGCAGCCTATTATTTTGGTCTTATAATCACCCGCTATCAACGCCGAAGCGACGTAGCCGCCGGTAGTAGAGTAGGTGAACGTGAAATTATTGAGATCGCTGTCGTAAATCTTACCGTCGTCGGCGTTTGCCGCTCC
>CAYVEU010000070.1:0-10470 GCA_964450015.1 uncultured Christensenella sp.
GGCAAGAAGCTTTGCGATTTCCATATCAATACCTGCAATGTTTGAGCCGGTATAATATTCGAACGGAGCAAAGTCGATATTGGTTGCAACAACAAGCTCATTCTCCGCTCCCGTGGGGGCAGTAAGAACGTTGCCTATCGAGAATGACGCGAGTTCCTCGTCCGTAGCGTTCAAATATTTATCCATTATAGCTTTAACTTCGGTGGACTTTGCCGACATGAATTGGTTAATGGAATTCAATAATTCCGTATCGGACTTCTTAACAATAAATGCGTATTGCTCGCTTGAAAGGCTTATATCGAGCATTTCGACTTTGGCTTCCGCCGTGTCGGTACATGCCGTCATAGCGAATACTGCGGAAACAATAACGACTACCGCAACTACTAACATAATAATTTTCTTTTTCATTTTTGTATCTCTCCTTAAAGATTTATGCTCGCATATTACCACTCTCAAATTATTTTGGCAAGCAATTTATTAATAATTTTGAAAATTTATTCAAAAAATTTTTATTTTATAAATTATTTATGCATAAATTGCGGTTCTATACATTATAAATTGATATTTTATGCAAATGCCACAAAAAAGCTCCGTCAAAAACGGAGCTTAGTGTTTTTTAAAATTTTTAATCGAGTTTCCATAACGCATTAACCGCATCTGACGGCATTCGCCAATCCCCTCTCGGTGATAACGTGACGGAACCTACCTTTACGCCGTCGGGCATACAAGAACGTTTAAACTGTTGACTGAAAAATCTATTGACGAAATTTTTAAACCATTTCTTTATCGTATCCTCGTCGTACACTCCTTTAAACGTGCGATTTGCAATTCTCAACACCTTATCGGGAGTAAAGCCCGCACGAACTATATAATATAGATAGAAGTCGTGCAATTCGTAAGGTCCGACTATATCTTCGGTCTTTTGGGCTATATCGTCTCCGCTAGGTGGCAAAAGCTCGGGACTAACGGGCGTATCCAAAATATCGAATAGAGTCGTTTGCAATACTCCGCTTGCCTGCGTAGCTTCAAAATGCACCAAATGGCGTACCAAAGTTTTGGGTATGGAAGCGTTTACTCCGTACATTGACATATGATCGCCGTTATAGGTTGCCCACCCTAACGCTAACTCGCTTAGGTCGCCTGTTCCCAAAACAAATCCGCCCGTCATATTGGCTATATCCATAATAACTTGCGTGCGCTCGCGCGCCTGCGCATTTTCATAAGTTACGTCGGGGTTCCCACTGTGATTTATATCATTTAAGTGAACGTTAACCGCCTCTTTTATATTAATTTCTCTAAGTTCCGCACCTAGTTCTTTTATAAGGTTACACGCATTTTTATAAGTTCTACCCGTGGTGCCGAAGCAAGGCATCGTAACGCCTATTATTTTACTTGCATTTCCTACGAGTTCGTTTGCCTTTACCGCAACCAAAAGCGCCAAAGTGCTATCAAGCCCGCCGCTGACGCCCACTACGACGCTTTTCGCATTAGTATGCTTAATACGCTTTGCCAAACCTTCCGCTTGCATGCGCAATATCAGTTTTGCACGCCCGCTGAGCTCTACGCTCGTTTCGGGAACAAATGGGAACCGTCCGTATTTTCGCGTAAGTTCCGTTTCCTTTCCCGATAAGTCAAAATAAACTTTTTCGTGTTCCTCAACTTTATAATCGTAATTATACAGGCGGCTTCTTTCAAAAGATAGATATTTCACGTCTATTTCACTGACGGCAACGCCGTTTTCGAACAACTCGGTTTGGGAAAGAATTTTCCCGTTCTCGGCTATAACGTTGTGTCCGGCAAAAACCATATCGGTCGAGCTCTCGCCCCTTCCAGCGTCTGCGTAAACCAAACCGCACACCAAACGAGCTGAATATGAAGAAATCAACTGCCGACGGTACTCGGCTTTCCCTATCGTTTCGTCGCTCGCACTCAAATTGACAATAACCGTCGCGCCGGCAAGCGCGTGACGGACACCAGGCGGAGTTACCGCCCACATATCCTCGCAAATTTCCACTCCGACAACAAGCTCTGGCATACTCTTATCGCAAAACAGCAAATCCGTTCCAAACGGATACTCTTTCCCGTCGAAAATCACCGTACCGTTTTTTTCGGGTGCGGGATAAAACTGCCTTTTTTCATAGAACTCGCCGTAATTGGGAAGATACGTCTTTGGGACGAACCCAAGAATTTTTCCATTGCAAATTACTGCCGCAACGTTATAAATTTTTCCGTCTTTTTTTAACGGTAAGCCGACAAACAACAACGTATCGCATTTTTCGGTTTCTTCCACTATTAACTTCAAGGTGTCAATCGCACCGCTTAATAACGTATCTTGATAAAACAAGTCGCCGCAAGTATAGCCGGTGATCCCAAGCTCGGGTGTTACCGCTATTCTCGCACCGCTCTTTTCGGCGTTTTTTAAGCAATCGATAATATTCTTTGCGTTGAAAAAGCAGTCCGCAACTCTTATTTCCGGCGTAATAGCCGCACATTTAATATAGCCGTGTTTCATATTCGCTCTCCGTGTTTTGGTCTACAATTTAAGTATATTATTTTTCCTGTTAAAAGTAAAGTTATTCGCTGCATTGTCAAAAAATCAATTCATTGCTAAGATAAATTGCGTCTTTTCTAACTTTATCCCAAGAGAAAATTTCCGTAAGTTCCGACAAAGACGTCGGACGGTAACTTTCGATTATCCCCGCGGAAAACGCTAACGCACCCAGAATTTTTTCCTTGGGATTGTTTAAAACCGCCCTATATGCGCTATCGCCCTCACTCTTACTCAACTTTCTACCGTTACCGTCGCAAACGAGCGGAATATGATAATATTTAGGAATTGCATAGCCAAGCATACGCAAAAGCATAATTTGACGAGGTGTGCTTGATAAAAGATCTCGCCCTCGGACAACCTCGGTAACTCCGCTTTCTCCGTCATCAATGCATACTGCAAACTGATAAGCATACACGCCGTCGCTTCTCCGCAATATAAAATCACCGCATTCATCCGTCAAATTTTGAATATATACACCCGTTACTCCGTCGCAAAATTCAATAGTTTGGTCTGGAACTTCTATTCTATAACAAGGACGGTGCAAAATGCTCAACTTCTCAATATCTTCGGCAGACAAATTCCTGCACGTACCCGAATAAAAAAAACTTCCGTCGTCAAGCCGTGGAGCCTCAGCCGCATGCAATTGGGCCCGAGTACAAAAACACGGATAGATCCGAACAAAATTTCGAAGCACCGCTTCTTTGTCACTATATATTTCACCGCGACAGCTTTGCCATAACGGCTCTTCGTCGGAGTGTAAACCAAGTTTATCCAAAGCGTAAAGAATTTTATCCCCTGCCGATTTGGGACATCGCGCAACGTCCAAGTCTTCTATTCTTACCAAAAACTTCCCGCCTTTGCTCTTTACCGACAAATAGGCAAGAAGCGCGCACAATAAATTTCCCACGTGCATTTCTCCGCTGGGCGTGGGCGCAAATCTCCCTACTATTTGTTTGGGGTCGTTGTCTGCTCTCATATTTATAGATTAGCACAATTCGACAAATATTAAAAGTATCTATTATTAATAAATCTTCAAACCACTTGCCATAGTAAAATTTTTATGATATATTTATATTAATGCGAATGTAGTTTAGTGGCAAAACAGCAGCTTCCCAAGCTGCGGTTGTGGGTTCGATTCCCATCATTCGCTCCACGCGCGTTAGTAAGGCACAGCTTGGGCTGTGTCTTTTATTTGTTATAAATCGCAACATAAAAAGTACTCAAAATATATTGACAATTTTATTTTAATGATTTAATATATATATGCTTGCGAGGGTGGCGGAATTGGCAGACGCGCATGATTCAGGTTCATGTTGGTAACTCAGTGAGGGTTCAAGTCCCTTCCCTCGTACCAAAGACCTTGCAAAATCACGATATGTGGTCGTGGCGGAATGGCAGACGCGTACGTTTGAGGGGCGTATGGGTAACCGTGTGGGTTCAAGTCCCATCGACCACACCAAGCAAAAGGCACCGATTGCGGTGTCTTTTCTTCTAAAAATATTTGGGACTTGAACGGGCGGATTTTGCTTTTCAGGTACCCTTTTATCAATTATTGGGTAACTTGAAATAAATTTTAATGATTACTTCTTATATAATCGATATTTGCCGTTTTTGCTTGCTTACGCAAGTCTTTGGTCTGTATTTTATATAGTTTCCCATCTTTTATCGTATGAGTTCCACATTGTCTAAACTCAAAATTAACATTTTTCCTTGCACATTGTTCTCTAATGTCCAATGCCCAATCAAAATCAAATTCCCTTGCATTTATATCGGATTCTCCGCCTACTACAACTAATTCAATATCATCCAGATATTTTTCAACGTCTATTCTCTCCAATAATGGCTGTGCTGTAATACATTTATGTTTTATCGGTAAATCTTTAAATATTGATAGTTTATAATCCGCATTTTTTTGATTTTCGACAGTGCAACACACAACGACGTTATCATATCCTCTATTCCAATCACTTGGAATACATTTCATAAATCTATCTATTCTTTTGGTTAGAAATAAAAAAACACAGTCCTGCCGTTCTTGAATCATTTTCCAACATTCTTTTCGCCACTCGTCAGCTTCTTCAATAAGAAAATCCGTAGAAAAACACAAATAAACAATTCCGGATTTCATTTTATACTCGCCGTTTTTTAATTTCCCTATCGGTTTTTCAAAATCTTTTGTCTTTACAATTTCATTAGTGTTGATATTCCTTTTTGAATCTCCCTTATGAATGTAGCAATGCAAACACCCGTCACTGCATTTTTTACACCCTCTCCACGGATCCCACGTTGCCATATTGTTTCACTCTCGCAATCTTTATTTTAATATCGTTACTTTTAGAGAAGAACTTTTTAATTTATCACGTTCCTCGGTTTGCAGCTCAAAAAGCCTTCTATATTTTTTAACGTTTCTTTATAAAGCCTCATTCTGGCATCAATACTTGCCCAAGCAATATGCGGCGTTATTATGCAATTAGGCGCGCCTATAAGCGGATTGTTTTTAGGCGGTTCGCTACTTAAAACGTCTAGCCCCGCGCCAGCAATCATTCCTTGGTTTAACGCATCACTCAAAACCGATTCATCTATAAGCCCACCGCGGGCGGTATTTATCAAAAAAGCCGAGGGTTTCATTAACGCCAACGTTTCTTTATTTATCATCTTTTCGTTGGTTTCCGTAAGCGGGCAATGCAAGCTGACAACGTCGGAATTTTTTAACACCTCTTCCACGCTTACGCTGCCTTCAAACGGCGTTCGGTTATTTATCAGCAAATTCATTCCGAACGCTTCCGCAACTCTCGCAACGGACTTACCTATATTGCCGTATCCTATTATTCCGAAAGTTTTACCCGCAAGTTCTACGATTGGATTGAGCCAATAACAAAAGTCTCTATTTGACTCCCACCCGCTCGAATGAACTGATGCGCTATGTTTACCGCTTTGTGCGCAAAGTTCCATAAGTAACGCAAAAGTATGCTGAACAACGCTGTCCGTACTGTAATTGGGAACGTTGCTTACGGGAATGCCCTTTGCTCGCGCGTATTTATAGTCAACGACGTTATATCCGGTTGCCAATACCGATACGTATTTCAAATTCGGACACGAGTCAATCACCTCTTTGCCTATATAGCATTTATTAGTCAACACAATATCGGCGTCGCCTATTCTCTCGACAACCAGTTTATCATCGGTTCTTTCGTAGAACACGACCTCGCCATAAGCGTTTAACTGCTCACGCGGAATATCCGTATTGAACATTGCATATCCGTCAAGTACGACTATTTTTGTCATATATCTTAACTCCTTATACAAATAGAGTTGGCAACAAGCCAACTTTATTCGTTAATTAAAATTGTTAATTCATCGTAAAATTACTTTATAACTTCCAACGCACTCTTAACTATACCGTTTGCGTCCAAGCCGTACATTGCCATAAGGTCGTCGTGACATCCGCCTATTGCGGAAAAATGGTCCTGTAAGCCCAGTCTACGGAAACGGCAAGCAGCTCCGTACTCGGCAACGACCTCGGCAACCGCACTGCCCAATCCGCCGATTACCGTATGGTCCTCAACGGTAAGGATTGCGTGAGTATCGTCTACGGCTGAAATTATAGCTTCCTTATCTATCGGCTTTATGGTGTGCATATTCAAAACACGCGCATTGACGCCGTGCTCTTTACTTAACAGTTTTGCGGCTTCGATAGCTTGATACACCAACGCGCCGCAAGCGATAATAGTTATATCTTTACCCTCGCACATTCTTACAGCTTTGCCTATCTCAAACCCGTAATTATCCGTATTGTAAATTATTCTATCTGAACCGCGATTAATTCTAATATAAGCAGGACCGAATTTCTCGGCAACCGCTTTCGTCGCCAGTGCCGTTTCCACTCCGTCCGCGGGGCAAATAAGAGTCATGTTTGCCAAACCTCTTATAACGGCAAAATCTTCTATTGCATGGTGGGTAGAGCCGCCCTGCGCAAAAGAAGTTCCGCCGTGCGTTCCCACTATTTTGACGTTTATATTTTGATAACAAACGTCGGTATGAATTTGGTCTAGCGCGCGTAAACTTGCAAAAACCGAAAAAGTCGTTGCAAACGGAATGAGTCCGCATTGCGCCATGCCTGCGGCTATACCCATCATGTTTTGCTCGGCTATACCCACGTCGAATACTCTATCGGGAAATTTATCTCCGAAAAAACCGATTTTTGTAGAGCCTTTCAAATCAGCCGTCAACGCAACGATTTTTTCATTTTTTTCGCCTAACGAACATAGAGCTTTTCCGAACGCCTCGGTCGTAGGCATTTTCGTAACCTCGGTAGCCGTATAACTCATCATCTCTGCCATTTTACTTGCCCTCCTTTTCCGCTACCGCAATTCGTCTTGCGTAGTGTTTTTCCAAATCACCTTTTGCAATAGCGTATTTTTCGTCGTCAAGCGCTCCGTAGTGCCACTTGTGATTGTTCTCCATATAGCTTACACCCTCGCCTTTTACCGTGTCGGCAATTATGCAAACGGGCTTATCTTTCGCCTTGATAGCATACTCTATCGCTTCACAAATTTCGTCAAACCTATGACCGTTGATAACTTTTACGTCGAACCCAAACGCAGTCCACTTGTCGGCAAACGGTTCTAACGCCATAACGTCCTCGGTGTTGCCGTCTATCATATTGCGGTTACGGTCAACTATCGTGATAAGATCGGTCATTTTATAATGAGCGGTCGCCATTGCAGCTTCCCAAACAGAACCCTCGTTACATTCGCCGTCGCCTAAAATCAAATAAGTTTTATAGCTTTGCTTGTTGAGTTTTGCTGCAATAGCCATTCCCAAAGCTATCGAAGAACCATGCCCCAGCGAACCGGTAGACGCGTCCAAACCGGGAACTTTATTGCAATCGAGATGTACGCCGAATTTGCTACCCGTTTTATTAAACGTTTTAAGATCGTCCAATTGCAAGATACCCATATCTACAAACATAGAAGCTATGCTGAGTCCCACGTGTCCTTTGCTTATAATGCACCGATCTCTATCCGGATCATTGGGATTTTGAGGATTAAAATTCATAAATTTATAATATAAGGCGGTCATGATATCCAAAACGCTCATACATCCGCCTATATGTCCACCGCCCGCCCAACGGGTAGTGTCCAAAGAAAGTTTACGCAGCTCGTTCACTTTTTCTTCGAGCCTCAGCCATTCCTGTTTCGATAAAGCCATTTGCTTTTGTCCTCCTGCATATCTTTAACCATAAAAAATCAAGCTTAAATCAGCTTAATAATTTTATCATATCGACAACACATTTTCAAGCGGTTATAAGTAGATTTTATATTTATTTAAAAATAGTTAATTTTCTATGAAAACCCTCTTTACTCTCTTCCCTAAATTACACAAAAATTCGTAAGGAAATGCTTTTAGTTCGTTTCTCCAATAACCGAAACTCAATTCGTCATCAAATATGATAACTTCATCTCCCGGTTTAACGAAAGGTACGTCCGTTACGTCAATCATAGTATAATCCATACAAACGCGACCAATAACATTGACGATCTTCCCATGGACTTTTGTTTTTGCCATATTAGAAGCATATGTTGGATAACCGTCGGCGTATCCTATGCTCACTACCGCAATTTTTAACGGCTTGTCTGCTATAAATGCTCCGTTATAGCCTACGTTATCCCCTTTGTCGACCGTCTTAATTTGGACTATTTCAGCCTGCAACGTAAACGGATTTTTAAGAGCGATTTTCATACCGTCCGCTACACCGTACATCCCTATCCCAAGTCTAACCATATCCAAACGGTCGTTAAAGCATAGAATTCCGTCACTGTTGGACGCGTGCGTAACGCCGTAATCACAGCCGATTGATTTCAAATATTTTAAACAGGTGTCAAAACGCTCTCTTTGCAATTCGGTAAAATCCTCGTCGCTTCCGGCGCATGAGTAGTGCGTAAATATTCCGCTAACGCTCAATCCCTCCATATAAAAAACTTCTCTAATTGCGGAAAAGTCATCAAACTTAAACCCCAAACGGCTCATTCCTGTATCTATGGCAACGTGAACGTCTATTTTTCTCCCTAGTCCTGCCCTGTTTAAAGCAACGGCAAATTCCGTACTGTACACCGTAGCGGTTAAATTATAAAATAAAATATCGGAAAACTCATCCGTAGACGCATAGCCTAAAATTAATATCGGAATCGCTACTCCCGCCCGTCTTAGCGTTATACCCTCGGAAACGGTCGCCACCCCGAAATAGTCAACCAGTCGTTCAATATAAAGCGATAATTCTACGTTGCCTACTCCGTATCCGTCGGCTTTCACGATAGCCATCATCATACGATTGCAGGAAGCTTCTCTATACCTATTTATATTTTCGACGATTGCCGGTAAATCGATTTTAAGTATTGTTCTGTTGCCTAAGCTACTCATTAATTATATTTGATCCGGTAAATTTATTAAATTCGCCTATTAGTTCGCTTCTTATCTTTTTGATAAGTTCGGACGCTTTTCCCCCGACCTGCGTATCGTTCAGTATCCCGACCGTGATACATAAAGATCCCGCGGCCGTGACAATAATTTCATCGGCATTAAATAAATCGTCAATATAAAATTCTTTTTCCACGCAATCGATACCGAGCTTTTTGCAAATCGCCATCAAATGCACGCGACCTATTCCGCTCAGTATCAAATTGTCGGATGGCGGCGTTATCAATGTTCCGTCTTTTAAAACATGTACGTTACTGTGTGCACATTCGGTTATTCTCCCCGAACGGTGGAATATAACCTCGTCCGCACCTACCTGTTCCGCTGCTTTTAACGCTAAAATATTAGGAATAAGATTTAAAGTTTTTACGTTGCAATAAGTGTGCCTTCTATCATCTGCCAAAATAACTTTTATCGGCTTGCTCATATCTCGCAATTCGCCATGTTTTATCATTATCCACAAGTTCGTTTTTAGTTTGTCGGGATAGACGTGTTCCCGTGCTTGCGTGCCGCGCGTCAACTGCCAATATATAAACAGCTTATCGTCGTCAACCTTTTCCGCAAGTCTTGCTGTAAGTGACTTCAATTCTTCTTTGGATATTGCTGGGCGCATTGAAAGTAATTCTGCACTCGAAAAAAACCTGTCTACGTGTTCGTCAAGTGCAAAAATCTTATGATTGTAGCAATACGCGGCGTCGTATACGCCGTCTCCAAATACACAAACCCTGTCGTTTATCGGAATATACATTGCGTCTAATTCCCCGTAGCTGCCGTTATAATATCCCAAACTCTTCAATAAAACCTCGTCGTATAAAATAATGTATGCCTAAAATTCCCGAGAGTTGCCAAATTCTTGAAATTCAACATGCGAATATCGCCGTTGTTATTAAATATTTATAATTTTTGTACAATATTATTTTAAATAGCCCACGCTAGTGTAAAATTCTTGCCAAATGCCAATAGTATGTTGTATAATAAAAAAAATAAATAATTTATTTTAAGTTTTATTGTACGATAAAAATTATAAGGAGATTTTAAAATTGTACGATAAAACAACAACAAGGAGATATTAAAAATGTCTGTTTTATTTATAGATACTAACTGCGAATTAAATTACAAAACCGCAAAGGAACTCGGCATAACCAATGTTATCCGTATGCCATACACTATATGCGATACCGAATATTTTTACGATTTGGGTGAATCTTACAACGCTAAAAACTTCTTTGATTTGGTACGCGCAGGCAACGTGCCGATTACCAGCGGTTTGAATAGTGAAAATTACAAGGAATATTTCGAACCGTATTTTGCGGCAGGCGAAGATATTTTATACGTTAGTTTCTCCTCGAAAATGAGCGGAACGTTTGCTTATCTCGATACGGCTATCGCAGAACTGCAAGAAAAATATCCCAACGCACGATACCGTCGTTTCGATACGAAAGGTA
>CAYVEU010000071.1:0-10429 GCA_964450015.1 uncultured Christensenella sp.
GCGGGATATCGCTTGTATTAAATATAGCCGAAGGGTCTCGAAAATTACTTTCGAGACCCTTCGGCTTTATGATAAGGGGGAAAATTATGAGCTGTTTTATGCAACTATAATAATCCATAATTTTTTTTAAGTCAAACGATTATAATAAATGGATTGGCAACCTGAAAAGTAAAATTTTAGTAAATAGTCATATGATTTATTAAATCCACATAAAATTAATTAGTTTTGATATGAGGTGGAAGCTGTGAAGAAAAAATTGTTAATTTTATGTTTGGTTGCGCTTGTTTTCATAACCGTTTTTTGCGCGTGTACCGGAAAGCAGGAAAACGAGCTAGACGGGAAAACAGTGTACGATATACATGCTTGTTTGACGGACGGTCAACTGGAATGCAGTCAAACGGTGCAGGTTACCAATATTTTTTGCGACGGATTAAAAGAACTTACATTTATGCTGTATCCCAACGCATACGCGGAAGACGCGCCGAACAAGGCGTATACGGAAAAACTTCCGTCATACGGCGCAATTGTGGTGACGGCATTGACGGTAGGCGGGGAGAGCGTCGAGTTTACGCTGAGCGAAGACAAACTGTCTATGAATTTCGCCGTGCCCGAACTGAAAAAAGGCGAAAAGACGGAAGTTAAATTTTCTTATACCGTCACTATTCCCGAATGCGCGTTGAGGCTCGGCAGGAAAGACGGGTACTATAATCTGAGCAATTTTTATCCGCAGCTTGCGTGCTTCGACGGCGAAAAGTTCAGATGCGATAAATTTTCGACAGTGGGCGACCCGATAATAAGCGACGTAGCCGATTTCAAAGTCAGCATGGATATACCCGAAAACCTGTTAGCGGCGTGCGCGGGAACGGTTAGCGACGAAAAATGTAAGGACGGGCGCAAGACGTTTACTGCGCAAGGCGAAAATATGCGCGATTTTGCTATGGTTTTGAACGACGATTACAAGCTTTTCAACGGAGTTTATAACGACGTGGTCGTCAATTTATATACCGTTGACGAAACCGACGCCGCCGAAAAGACCGCGCTTGCGGTGAATGCAATCAAGACCTATTCGGAAGCTTTCGGGGAGTATCCGTATTCTACGTTCACAGTTGCGGAAACGCCGTTCGACTGCGAAGGAATGGAATTTTCGGGACTCGTGTTCGTCAACGCCGCTTCCAAAGATTTCGAAAACACGCTTTTGCATGAAACGGCGCACCAGTGGTGGTACAATTTAGTCGGCAACGACAATATAAATTCGCCGTATCTCGACGAGGGACTGACAACGTTTACCGCGGCGTATTACTATCTTTTAAACGGTGACGAAAACAAGTATTCAAGCGAACTTGCCGCGATAGAAAACGCGTACTTGAAGTACGAAAAATTGCAAAAAATACGCGGAGAAAGCGGCGTAGTCAATATGAATAAGTCCATTTACGAATATACAGAATATCAGTACAACATGCTGGTATACTATAAGGGTTGTCTTATGTTTAAGAACCTATACGACACGTTGGGGGCTACCAAATTCGAAAAAGCGTTAAAGTTATACGTCAAAGAAAACCGTTTCGGACGCGCGGGAAAAGACGAACTTTGCGAAGCGTTTACCAGAGCTTTCGGCGGCGACGCGTCGGGAATAATAAACGGGTGGCTTTCGGACGGTGCGGTACTTACGGCGGCGTTGCCCGACCACTCGTAATGCGGGATTTTGCACGCAGTTGCTAACGCTTTTGTGCTAACAAAATCTAATTCCGCATTAGTCGGACTTACAAGGAAGAAACGCAGTCCGCGTTTCTTTTCTTATATACAATTTACTTTATTTGTTGCATAGTTTTTAGGGCTTACGCACCCAAACCCCGCGCGGGCAAAACGCAAAAAGCGTCGTTTTCGCGTTTTGATTAGCGTAGTTCCACCTGCCAAACCTTGCCAGAAAAAGCTTCCATCTTTGCAAGGGGGAAGCTGGCAACCGTAGGTTGACTGATGAGGGTTCGACTTGAAATAAAAAGTAATAGCGAAAAATAAAGATAAGAAAGGAAACAAAGATGTTCTTTAATTTATCAAAAATCGGAAACAGTGTTTTTTGATTTTTGACAGCGTAAGCGTTGGTCGGAGCGAAAGCGCTTGACTTTACATTATTAATTTGATATATTATCAGTAATAATTTTATTAAATAATAAGGAGATATTTCTTATGCCGAAAGTTGTTTTAGACTGGAAGACAGCAACAGACTTTATTACCGACGCTTTCGTCGGCGCAGGCGTTCCCAGAGAGGACGCGGAGATTTGCACGGACGTTCTATTAGAGTCCGACAGACGTGGTATAGAATCCCACGGCTGCAATCGTTTTAAGCCGATTTATATCGACCGTATCAACGCGGGTATTCAAAACCCCGTTACCAATTTCGAGGTTATCAAAGAAACTCCGACCACCGCGGTTGTCGACGGACATGACGGAATGGGACAGGTTATCGGTTACAAGTCGATGAAAATGGCTATCGAAAAGGCTAAAAAGTACGGTATGGGCATGGTTGTCGTTCGCAATTCCTGCCACTACGGTATCGCGGGTTATTATCCCACCATGGCTTGCAAAGAGGGTTGCATAGGTATTACGGGCACCAACGCGCGTCCGTCGGTTGCGCCTACTTTCGGCGTTGAGGGCATGTTCGGAACCAACCCCCTTACGGTAGGTATCCCCACCGACGAGCCGTTCGACTTCCTTATCGACTGCGCTACGTCCATTACCCAAAACGGTAAAGTAGAGTACTATGAGAGAATAGGCGAGGACGTTCATCCCGGTACGATTATCGACAGCGAAGGCAATCCCGTTTCGGGCGACGCGGGCGTTGCGCTCAAAAAGATTCGTCAAGGCACGGCGGCTCTTACTACGCTTGGCGGCATAGGCGAAGCTCTCGGCGGATATAAAGGTTACGGTTACGCGATGATCGTCGAGCTTTTATCGGCAGTACTTCAAGACGGCAATTACGGCAAGGACTTGAACGGCGTAAACGAAAAGGGCGAAAAGGTTCCGTACCATCTCGGACATTTCTTTATCGCGATAGACACCAACCACTTCTTGGGCGAGGACGTCTGCCGCAAGAAAGCGGGCGACATTATCCGCGCGGTTCGCGCTTCCAAGAAAGCCCCTGGCTGCGACCATATCTATTCCGCAGGCGAAAAGGAATATTTGATTTGGCAACAGAGAAAGGACAGCGGCGTGCCCATAAACGAAGCCGTTCAAAAGGAAATGAGCAAGGTTAGAGACGACCTCAAATTAAGCTACGTTTTCCCGTGGGAAAAATAATATCTATAATAAGGAGAGTAATATGGATTACGCAAAGGAATCTTTGAAAAAACACTACGAGTGGAAAGGCAAAATAGAGATTAAGACCAGAATGGAAATAAAGGACAAGGAAGACCTGAGCCTTGCCTATACCCCCGGCGTTGCTCAGCCGTGCTTGGAAATTAAGGACGATATATCTAAGTCTTACGACTTGACCAACCGTTGGAATACCGTGGCGGTCGTTACCGACGGAACCGCGGTTTTGGGACTCGGCGACATAGGACCCGAGGCCGGCATGCCCGTTATGGAAGGCAAGTGCGTTCTCTTCAAGTCGTTCGGCAACGTTGACGCGTTTCCTCTTTGCATAAAGAGCAAGGACGTTGACGAAATCGTAAAGACCGTTCAGCTTATTTCCGGTTCGTTCGGCGGCGTAAACTTAGAGGATATTTCCGCTCCGAGATGCTTCGAAATCGAAAGAAAATTGAAAGAATGCACGGATATACCTATTTTCCACGACGACCAACACGGCACGGCGGTAGTCGTTGCGGCGGCTCTTATCAACGCGTTAAAGGTAGTCAAAAAGGATATAAAAGACTGCGTAGTAGCTTTCAGCGGCGCGGGTGCGGCAGGCGTGGCTATCGCTAAGCTTTTGCTCAGCATGGGCGCGAAAGACTGCATTATGTGCGGCAGAAAGGGAATAATATGCGAGGGCGACGAAACTTTGGATTCGGCTCGTCAAGCAATAGCCAAGATGACCAACCGCGGTTTGAAGAAGGGAACGTTAGCTGACGCAATGAAGGGCGCGGACATCTTTGTCGGCGTTTCCGCTCCGGGCGTCGTCAACGAAGAAATGGTTAAGTCCATGAACGACGGCGCTATCGTTATGGCTATGGCCAACCCCGTTCCCGAGATCATGCCCGACCTTGCGAAAGCGGCCGGCGCGGCGGTTGTCGGCACGGGCAGAAGCGACTTCCCCAACCAAATAAACAATGTTCTTGCGTTCCCCGGAATTTTCCGCGGCGCGTTGGACGTAAGAGCGAGCGACATCAACGAGGATATGAAGATCGCGGCGGCGAAAGCCATTGCGAGCCTTGTTTCCGACGAGGAACTTACCGCGGACTATATTTTGCCGAAAGCTTTCGACAAGCGCGTAGGGCCGACCGTTGCGGAGGCAGTTGCCGAAGCGGCTAGAAAGAGCGGCGTAGCTCGCATATAATAAAGGACAGTCGCATTAACGGGGACTTTGTGCGGCAAAACGGAACTTATCGCAAATTCCAACCAAGTGTAATAGATAAAAGTGTCGGATATCAGATAAGAGTTTTGCCGCTTTTCCGAAAGTTGCGTCTACCGTACGTCGGTACGCCTACGTCTTACTTTCGAAAAAAATCCCCAATTACTGCAACGCCCTTGGCGAACTGAGGAATAGCTTTACGCAATAATCCGTTTATAAAGATATTTTTCTTTTAATTGTCGCGTAAAGCTTCCGGCGACGACTGAATAAAGGTAGGGTATGGGTAACAACAATAAAAGATTTAAACGCAAAAAACCGATTGTACAGGACAATTACAAGCCGCCGTTTCCGGCGGAGGTTTTGCAACGCCCCGTTACCGATTTGAAATTGCGCGAGGATACTTTAAAGTTGTTGACGGACGCCCACGTCGTCACTTTGTACGACGTAGCAAAGCGCACCGAGAAAGATTTTTATAAAATCCATACTTTCAATAAAAAGAATCTGCTTGACGTCAAAAACGCCATTAAGGCATTCGGCATACATTTAAAGCCGATGGAAGAAAAACCCGCCGAAGAGAACGCGGAGAAAAAGGCGCCCGACGGCATTAGCGGCGATAAAAACAAAACAAACGGCGGACAAAAGGGCAACGGCGCGGGAAAAAATAACAACCGTGACAAAAAGAAACCGTCGGTCGACGAAAGCTTCGTGATGACTTGCAAAATAGAAAGACCGCCGAAACCGAAAATAGTCCCCGTAAAGGAAGAACCCGACTTGTACGTCAAAATCAGCCGCGGCGGTAAATGGGGCTTTAAAAACAGAAACGGCAAACAGGTTGTCGAGCCCATTTACGACGAGGTTTTCAACTTTAAAGAAGATCTTTGCTGTGTGGAAAAGGACGGACTGTTCGGTTTTATAAACCGCGAGGGCGAAGAGGTTATACCGATAGAGTACGATTGCGCAACTTCGTTTTCCGAAGGATACGCCTGCGTATTCAAAAAGGAAAAATGCGGCTATATCGACGTTCATAATAACGTCGTAGTCGATTTTAAGTTCGACGCGGCAACGCCGGTAATAGGCGGCGAGTGCAGGGTAAAACGCGACGGCAAATGGGGAGAGATGCACCTAATAAAATCCGAGGACGGAACAGTTAC
Source organism: uncultured Christensenella sp. (assembly GCA_964450015.1). Classification (GTDB taxonomy): domain Bacteria; phylum Bacillota; class Clostridia; order Christensenellales; family DTU072; genus CAG-1782. The sequence goes on from CAYVEU010000071.1 coordinate 5,656, forward strand.
GACCAGTGACATTCGTTGGATAAATTAGAAAGCTTCGCCCCGACCAATCGTAATGCGGGATTTTGCACGCAGTCGCATAGCTTAGTGCTAACAAAATCAATTTCCGCATTAGTCGGACTTACAATGAAGAAACGCAGTCCGCGTTTCTTCTCGTATTTAAAGAATTAAAATTTTTCTTATAATGCACTTTTGGGGCGTGAGCCCTTGAAGTATAGCATAAGAATAATGCTGATTTCTACATGAGAAAAGAAACGCGGACTGCGTTTCTTCATTATGAGTCGAACTTGCACGGAAATAAATTTTATCCGTACAAAGCGTCAGCGACTTCGGTAAAATTCCGTGCAACAAGTGGTTCGGCGAAGCGAAGCTACCCGCCGATTTTGTGCACGGTTCTATTGATAGCTTCCGCGATTATATGTGAGTAGTCGCTTATTTGGAAGTCTATTTCTTTGGCGGTGACTATTAGGCTTTCGATATTTTTGTCGGAAAAGGTTGATTTGTCGGCGAGGTATTCCAAAAGGATTTTTTTGGCGTATATAACTAAGGGTACGCCTATCGCTATTACGGGAACGTTTAGCGAATTTACGTTGAGCCGTTGTTGGGCGTTACCGACTCCGCCGCCCGGTTCTATTCCGTTGTCGCTTATTTGAACGGTGTGTCCTAGGCGGGCGACCGCGCCGCAGGCTAAGGTGTCCACCGCGATAACGATTGCGGGCTTCACTTTTTCCACTACAGACGTTAAAACGTCGAAACTTGATATTCCCGTCGTGCCCGAAACGCCGCATTTTACGCTCATTAGGTTGCCGTAGCGGTTGCGGATATTCCTTTCGGAATAGAGGTGAGAGGTGACGAGCAATTTATCGCATACCGCGCAGCCTAAGCTGTCGGCTGTCACCTTGTCGTTGCCTAGCGCCGCAACTAAAACGGCGGAAGACTTGTCGACGTTGTATTTTTTTAAGAATCTGTTCAAAATAATCGACAATTCGTTGATTGCACGTTCTTTTGCGTCGTCGTTATTGAATAAATCCTCTTTCAGTTCGACGGTATAACAGCATTTTTCGTCCTCAAAATCGGTTTTCGTGACGATAAGTTTATTGAAATACTTTTTTTCGACGTTTACGTCGTCGTTTGCAAGGGAGAGGATAGCGCCTTCCCACATTTCGCGGTAAAAATTGTCCATAATGATTTGATTATGCGCGTAAAGAAAAAATATATAACAAACAAGTTGCATTTTATTTTCTAATATGCTAAAATACTACCGATAAAAAGTTAAGACAACCTAAGGAGTTATTAATGGCTAATATTAAGTCTCAAAAGAAGCGTGTACTTATAACCAGAGAGGAGAACGCGCGTAACAACAGCAGGAAAAGTGCGGTCAAGACCGCAATAAAGAAATACGAAGCGGCTATCGCGGCGGGCGACGTAGCTAAGGCCGAAGAGTTGCTTCCCGTGACGGTTTCGATTATCGACGCAGCTCGCGCCGACGGTATTTTCCACATCAATACCGCGTCCAGAAAGAAAGCAAGACTAGCTAAGCTTCTCGATAACGCTAAAAGCGCAAAGGCGGAATAGTCTTCAAGTTAGTGAAAAATTTTCTTTAATGGCATAACCGTCAGGCAAGACGGTTATGCCTTTTGCAGTTATACGACAATTTACACAATTTCTGCTTGACATTAATTTTTTTTGTCGATATACTTGTAATCCGTTGAAATCATGACGGTAATTTAAACGCATAGGACATAAGTAAACGTCGAATTTGTGCGTTCGGCGAGGAGGAATAAAAGGATGATAAAACGGTTGGCAATGAGTGTACGGGAATACAAAAAGTCGGCTATTATGACGCCCGTATTCGTTAGCTTGGAAGTTGTTTTGGAGTGTATTATTCCGTTTATAATAGCCGAGCTCGTAAACCAAATAAAACGCGGTTGCGAGATGGCGGTAATACTGAAATACGGCGGAATTTTAATAGCAATGGCAGTGGCTTCGTTGGCTTTCGGCGTGCTGTCGGGAGTCATGGGCGCGAAAGCGTCTTGCGGTTTTGCGAGGAATTTGCGAAAAGACACGTTCTACGCCGTTCAAGGTTACAGTTTCGAAAATATAGACAAGTTTTCCACACCGTCGCTCGTCACCAGAATGACGACGGACGTAACCAACGTGCAAATGGCGTTTATGATGATAATAAGGATAGCCGTACGCGCGCCGTTTATGATGGTGTTCGCGTTCGTTATGGCGTTCGTTATGGGCGGCAAAATGGCGTGGATATTCGTCGTCGTCATGCCTATTTTGGGCTTCGGACTGTTTATGATAGCGCGTAAAGTTATGCCTCTATTCAGGCGCGTGTTTAAAAAATGCGACGCGCTTAACGAGTCCGTTCAGGAAAACGTTAAGGGTATTCGCGTAGTAAAATCGTTTGTAAGAGAGGATTACGAAACGGAAAAATTCGAAAAAGCCTCGGCTACCGTGTGCACGGACTTTACCAAAGCGGAAAGAATTTTGGCTCTTTGCAACCCAATAATGATGTTTTGTTTGTATACCGTTATGGTATTCGTGTTGAGCTTCGGTTCGTACACCATCATCACTTCCCGTGGCGTGGATTTGGACGTCGGGCAGTTTTCCGCGCTTCTTACGTACAGTTTTATGATACTCAGCAGTCTTATGATGGTATCTATGGTTATGGTTATGATAACTATGTCGGGAGAGTCGGCAAAGCGTATTTACGAAGTTTTGGAAGAAAAGAGCACGCTGGAAAACCCCGAAAATCCGATAACGGAAATTGCGGACGGTTCGATAAAATTCGAAAACGTCAGCTTTAAGTATTCCGCGCATGCCGAACGAAGCGCGCTTTCCAATATCAACCTCGATATAAAATCGGGGGAAACGGTGGGAATAATCGGCGGAACCGGCTCGTCGAAATCCACGCTTATTCAGCTTATACCGAGGCTCTACGACGCGACGGACGGTTGCGTTAAAGTCGGTGGGCGCGACGTCAGGGAGTACGACATCGAAGCGCTCAGAAACCAAGTCGCGGTAGTTTTGCAAAAGAACGTGCTTTTCAGCGGCACGATAAAAGAGAATTTGCGCTGGGGCAACGAGCACGCGACCGACGAGGAAATGGTACAAGCGTGCAAACTGTCGCAGGCTCACGAGTTTATATCGACGTTTCCCGACGGGTACGACACCTATATAGAGCAGGGCGGCGCAAACGTATCGGGCGGACAAAAACAGCGGTTGTGTATCGCAAGAGCGCTTTTAAAGAAACCCAAAATCCTTATTTTGGACGATTCCACCAGCGCGGTGGACACCAAGACGGACGCGCTTATAAGAAAAGCGATGAGCGAGTTTATACCCGAAACGACAAAGATAATCATTGCGCAAAGAACGTCTTCGGTCGAGAGTGCGGATAAGATAATCGTTTTGGACGGAGGCGAGATAAACGCCGTCGGAACGCACGCGTTTCTTATGGAAAACAACGACATCTACCGTGATATTTACAATTCTCAAAACAGGGCGCACGACGTCGAAGGCGAAGGGAAGGTGGAAAATGAATAATAAAAAAATTGTTAAAAAGGGCGTTATCGGAAGACTTTTTAAGTTGATGTTCAAATTCTATCCCGTCATGCTGCCGGTAACGATAGTTTGTATAGTATTAAGCGCGATAATAAGTTCTATTCCTGCGATATTCATGCAAAAGGTAATAAGCGCTGTGGAATCCAGCTGGGAAGCGGGCGACTGGGGCGCGGTCGGCAAAGGGATACTCTCAACCGTGGCGCTGCTCGTGGTATTTTACGTCTTATCGCTCTTATCGAGTTTGACGTACAATCAGCTTATGGCGGTTATTACGCAAGGCACGCTCAAAAAACTCAGGGTGCAGATGTTTGCGGGGATGCAGAAGTTGCCCGTCAAGTACTTTGACAGCAATAACCACGGCGATATAATGAGCCGTTACACCAACGATATAGACGCGTTACGACAAATGATTTCGCAGAGCTTTCCGCAGCTTCTCGTGTCGTCGATAACGTCCCTTACCGTCCTTATAATAATGCTCTATTTCAGTCTGTATTTGACTCTCGTAGTCGTGGGCGGCGTGGCGTGTATGCTCGTCATCACAAAATTTGTCGGGAGCAAGTCGGCAAGGCATTTTATCGGACAGCAAAAGTCGATAGGCAAGACCGAGGGCTATATAGAGGAAATGATGAACGGGCAAAAGGTCGTCAAAGTCTTTTGCCACGAAGAAAAGGTCAAACAAAGCTTCGACGCAATCAACGACAGCTTAATGCACGAATCGGAAAAGGCAAACCGTTACGGCAATATCTTAGGTCCTATCCTTAACAATATCGGCAACGTTTTATACGTCGTAGTCGCGATAGTAGGCGGACTGTTTTTGATAGGCGGCGTAAAGAACGTCGGCATGTCGGGACTCGCGTTTTCGGTGAGTATCGTAGTGCCGTTTCTTAATATGACAAAACAGTTTGCGGGCAACATAAACCAAGTGTCGCATCAGGTAAACTCCGTCGTTATGGGGCTTGCGGGCGCGGGAAGACTTATCGAACTTATAGACGAAAAGGCGGAAGCGGACGACGGCTACGTCACTTTGGTAAACGTAAGAGAGGAGAACGGCGAGCTGGTGGAATGCGAGGAGCGCACAAATATTTGGGCGTGGAAGCACCCTCATTCCGCGGACGGGTCGATTACTTATACGCGCCTTACCGGCGACGTCAGACTGTTCAACGTGGACTTTGCGTACACCGAGGGTAAAACCGTATTGCACGACGTA
>CAYVEU010000072.1:0-10214 GCA_964450015.1 uncultured Christensenella sp.
AACCCGATAAGCGTACTGCCTATCGCGGTAAGCGCCATTATCCAGTTTATCGTAAACATCATAATGAGCACGCCGATAAGTAGCGTTAAAGAGCTTACGAAAGTAACTACGCTCTGGTTTAACGCCTGTCCAATCATATCTACGTCGTTGGTTACGCGGCTGAGCACGTCGCCGTAAGTAGTCCCGTCGAAATATTTAAGCGGGAGCACGTTTAATTTGACGGAAATATCCTTGCGCATATTGTTCGTAAGATGCTGGGTCACCGTCGCCATAATAAAGCCCTGCGAATAGTTGCAAACGATGCCTATACCGTAAATCAACGCCAAAAACAGCGCGGTCTCGGAAACCGCCTGCATATCGATACCCGTAATAATTCCGCTTGTTATGAGGTTGGTCAAATCGCCGAGCTTGTCAGGTCCGATTATACTCATCACCGCGCCGACCGCCGCTAAGATCATGGAAATAATCATGGGTACGGCATACCGCTTACAATATTTTATAAGGTCTACAATCGCTTTCTTAAAATTCTTTGCGCCGCGCACGACGCCCATCGGCATAGGTCTAGGCATTTTCCAACTCCTCCTTCGACAGCTGCGAATAGGCTATCTCTTTATATACGTCGCAATTTTTCAAAAGCTCCTTATGCGTACCTATACCGACCGCCCGACCGTGGTCGAGAACGACTATGGTGTCCGCGTCCATAATGGTACCTATCCTCTGAGCCACTATGAGGTTGGTCGCGCCGCTTGCACGCTCTTTTAAAGCGCTTCTTAAAACTCTGTCAGTCTTGTAATCCAGTGCGGAAAAGGAATCGTCGAATATCAGTATCTCGGGCTTTCTCGCCACCGCGCGCGCTATACTCAACCGCTGTTTCTGTCCGCCGCTCACGTTGGTTCCGCCCTGCGCTATCGTAGCGTTGCTTTTCCCGTCCATCTTATCCACGAACTCGGAAGCCTGCGATATCTCCAACGCGTCCCAAATTCCTTCCTCGTCGGGCTGCGCCGGATTTTCGCCGTAATTTACGTTGCTCTCCACCGTACCCGAGAAGAGTATGCCTCGCTGCGGAACGTATCCCAATTTGTTCCTAAGTTCTCTTTGCGAATAGTCCTTGACGTTGACGCCGTCGACGAGCACCTCGCCCTCCGTCGCGTCGTAAAAGCGCGGGACGAGATTTATAAGCGTGCTCTTGCCGCTTCCGGTCGAGCCGATAAACGCCACGGTCTCGCCGCGTTTTGCCTTAAAGGATATATCTTTGAGAACGTACTCCTCCGCGTCCGGATAACGGAAACCGACGTTTTTAAATTCCACTTCGCCCCGCACGGCTTCATCGCCGTTTTTCGGATCGGACGGGTCGACTATCGTAGGCTCGGTGTTCAGAACTTCGGAAATACGCCTTATGCTTACGGCGGCGCGCGGCAGCATCATAAATATCATACTGAGCATCATAAACGCCATTATTACCTGCATTGCGTAAGAGCTGAATACGACCATGTCGCTGAGTAAATCTATCTTCATATTCAACGCGGCATCGTTTATAAGTACGGCGCCTATCCAATAAATGCCCAAGCTCAGTCCGTTCATAACCAAACTCATAACGGGCATAAGCATGACCATGACCCTGAACGCTACCAAATTGTTTTGCGTCAGTTCGTTGTTGGCGGCGGCAAACTTCTTTTGCTGATACTCTTCTGCGTTGTACGCCCTCACCACTCTTATGCCCGTGAGGTTTTCGCGCATAACGCGGTTTATGTTGTCGGTCAAGCGTTGAATTTTCTTGAAGCGCGGCAAAGCTACGGTTACGACCACGATTATCATAATAAGCAGTATCCCGACCGCGCCTGCCGTAAGCGCCGACCATTGCCAGCTTTTGTCCAGTATTTTAGTGATTGCCCATATCGCCATAATCGGAGCTTTTACGATTACCTGCAAGCCCATTGCGACCATATTCTGAATTTGCGTTACGTCATTGGTGGAGCGGGTTATAAGGCTCGCCGTGGAAAATCTGTTTATCTCCTCTATGGAAAAGGAATTGACTTTATCGAAAAGCCTTTCCCTCAGCCGCATGGATAGCGTCGCCGCCACCTGCGCGCTGAAAAATCCAACCAGCACCGACGACGCGCCGCTGCCGAGCGCGCACAACAGCATCCAGCCGCCGGCAGTCCAAATTTGTCCCATCGTGCTTCCGTCCGTTTGAATAAGAGCAGTTATCTCCTTCATATAGTCGGGCAGCTTCAAATCAAGCCACACCTGAAACACGATAAGAGCCGCGCTTATTCCCATAAACGTCCACTCTCTCGTTTTCAAATTTTTAAAAATGCTTTTCACGTCTTACCACCTATCTTTTTATATGTATACTATCTTTAATTAGCGTAGCGACTTCATTTTAATGCCAACACCGATGTTGTCAATGAAGCATTGCCTCATGGCAATATGAAGCGCCTTCGGCATGAAGCGTTGCCTTACGGCAACATGAAGCGCGTCTACGACGCATTAAGGATAATAGAGAAGAAAACAGCCGTTATCTTTTCTTATCCATAATTAGCAACGCGACTTCATTAGCGTAGCGACTTCATTTTTCATGTCGCGCAAGCGACGCTTCATTTAAAGTTTCTCTCCCCTCGGCAAAAGCTTTTATTCCGTCCTCAACGCCGTCACGGGGTCTTTTTTAGACGCCTTGAACGCAGGGATAAGCCCCGATATGACGGTGAGCACTATGCTGACGGCTATCATTATAAGCGCGTGGAAGACGTTTAAATTAGCTATTCCGCTAACGCCGGTAAGCGCCTTTATTATTGCGTTGACGGGTATTGTCAGCAGTGCGGTTATGATAATTCCTATAACGCCCGCAACGAATCCTATTATAAAGGTCTCGGCGTTGAACACCCTCGTTATGTCCTTTTTCCTCGCGCCTATCGCGCGCAAAATTCCTATCTCCTTAGTGCGCTCTATTACCGAGATATAAGTAATAATACCTATCATCACGCAGCTTACGATTAAGCTTATCGCGGTAAACGCAATCAATATGTAACTTATGACGTCGACCATAGAGCTGAGCATCGAGCCCATAATTTCGCTCATATCGGTATACGCCACCTTTTCCCCCTCCGCTTTGCCGACGTTATACCCGTCCAAAATTCTCTTTATTTCGTTTTTCGTATTGAAATCTTTGGCGTAAATACTTATATCATTCGGCGTACTTATTCCCCCGAAACGCCTCAGCGCAGTCTCGCGCAGCTCCTCTTTCGTGTAAAACCCGTTGGCTGTATACGCGCTGCCCGTCAACGGATTCTTGGTCGGATTTTCTTCCATGTACTTTACTATTTCGCTGTCCGCGTTTAATTGCAACAGTTTGTTATATAGCGACTTTGTGTAACACATACCGCTTGAAAGGATACCTAAATCTGTATTTTCTTTTATTCTTGCGATACCGACTATTTTGGCTTCGAAGCACTTTCCACTATCTATCTCGTTTGCGTTGACGCTCGTAAAAGAGCCGTTTGACTGTTTGTACGCGGCGGAGCTGGGCGCAATGGTATAGGTCTTGCCGATAATCGAATCGAACTCTATTCCGCTCGTATCTTTATCCGCGCCGCTCAAAATTCCGTATCTCGTAAGCGTCGTATCCGTCAAACGGTTATATTCGTCCACGACAAGAAGCAGTTCGGTTTCGTCTTCGGGCAATTTCCCGCTCAAAACGTCGTACTGCGTGTTTAAAAACGCGTCGTTTGCAAGCATCTGCCAGTTGTCGGTTTGCGAAAGTTTAACCGCTTCTCCGCTCTCGGGCGAAGTCGTATACACGTTTATTTCCTGCCCCGTCTTATAGATAACGTCGTTGTAAAGATCCGCCGACAAGTTGTCTTTTAGATAAGCTATGTAGTCCTCGGTTATTTCGTTCTTTTTGATAAGACTGTTTTGCTCGGTCAGCCTCTCTACGAATATTTTTTTGGCTTGCGGAAACTTTTCCAAGTCGTTGCTATTTTTCATCATATTCATCGCCGCTTCCATATCGATTGCCATGGTTTGGACGGTTATCGGATTGCCGCTCAGCGTGTCGGTCGTCAGCTTGTCGATATAAAGGTTCATTCCGTTGCTGATAGCTAAGATAAGCGAAATACCGATAATACCTATCGAACCCGCAACGGACGTCAGTATCGTCCGTCCCTTTTTGGTAAACAGATTTTTCAGCGACAGTAAAAGCGCGGTCAAAAACGACATCGAAGTTTTATCCTTGCGCCTGCCTTTCGCCTTGTTTTTAGTCGCGCGTATCTCTTCTCCGCCCGCTTTTTCCGACTCGACCGCCGCCGCGCCTCGCGCCGTCTCTTCCGAGCCGTCGTAAGGGTCGCTGTCTGATAAAATCTCTCCGTCCAGCATCTTTATAAGGCGGGTAGAATACGCTTCGGCTATCGCCGGATTGTGAGTTACCATAACGACCAATTTATCTTCGGCGACCTCTTTTATGAGTTCCATTATTTGCTCGCTCGTAGCTGTATCCAACGCGCCCGTGGGCTCGTCGGCAAGCAAAATTTCCGGCTCGTTGACGAGCGCTCTCGCGATAGCCACCCTTTGCATTTGCCCGCCCGAAAGTTGGTTGGGCTTTTTATTCATCTGGTCGTGAAGCCCCACCCTGTCCAGCGCCTCTTTTGAGCGTCTTCTGCGCTCATCGGGGGAGATACCCGAAAGAGTCAACGCAAGCTCGACGTTGCCGAGCACCGTTTGGTGCGGAATGAGATTATACGATTGAAAAACAAACCCTATCTTTTTGTTGCGATAGTTGTCCCATTCGAAATCGGAAAATTCCTTAGTCGACTTGCCGTCTATGATAAGGTCGCCCTCGTCGTACTTGTCCAAGCCGCCGATTACGTTCATAAGCGTAGTTTTGCCGCAGCCCGACGGACCTAAAATAGAAACGAACTCACTCTCCCTGAAACTAAGCGTTACGCCCCTCAACGCACATACCGCCTCGTCGTCCGTCAATTTGTAACTTTTACGAATTTTCTCTAATCTAAGCACGGCAACCCTCCAAAAAATCGAATATTAAAAGAATACTACGATACTCTTTAATTATTCTTAAAACGCTCCGCTTCCGACCAACGCTTGCGCGGAAATTTACTCGCAGTCGCGTAACTTAGTGCGGATAAATTTATATTCCGCGCAAGTCGGACTTATGAGGAAGAAAGACAGTCCGTCTTTCTTAAACCTAACAAAAAATTTACCTTGTTTATTATAATTATTTTCAGGGGCTCACGCACCCTGACCCCGCGCGGGCAAAAAACGAAAAGCGCGGTTTCCGCTTTTTGATAAGTTCAGTTCAACCCACCACTCAATCAGGAGTTTATGGGGAAAATTTGAGGAAAAGGGGTTTGGGGGGATTGAAGCGATTGCCCCCAAGCTTTATCATCTTGAGTCCTTGCGGGATTATTAAGGACGGTTAGTCCTTAATTCGTGGCAGGTTGCAAGGGGAGCCTCCGAACTTGTCCCCTTGCCCGCTTTTTGTTTCTTTTTCGCGGCTCCGAAAAAGAAAGTATTTTGCCGCGTAAAGTCTCCGTTAATGCACGCCCTTACAAATTAATAATTTTACCGTAGTCAATATCTTCAAACGGACTTACCGTAAAAATAACTTCTTTCTTAGCGTTAGTGAACCGAACGGTTTTATCGTTTTCGACAAATTCCACCGCCGCGCCGATAAACTTTGCGCCCAAGCGATTTTCCGCCTTAGTCGGGTCTTGTACGTCGCTGCGCCTCGAACAAACGACAGACTTATACGTTGCGCCCGTTGCCAAATACAGCGGCTCGCCGTTTGCTTTTGCGTCGTATTCTTTCGTGTAAGTCAAAATCTTTCCCGCTTCGTATCCTGCTTCCACGGCAAAAACTTCGTGATAGTGTCCGTTTAGCATAACGTCCAACTTCATTTGATTTAAACGGTCGTTTATCGACACCAACGTATCGTACGCGTACGGTCTTTGGTACGAGGTAAACGCAGTAGGCGCATGACAAACGCCTATTCTGTACTCCACGCCTTCCGCTTCGTATTCGTTGTCCTTGTTGGCGATAACGCCGTCCAAAAAGCCGACTTGCCTTTCGCGGTAAGCGTCGTAAATCGCCGTATCATAAAATTCGTACCAGCTATCCTCATGGTCCTCGCCCATATCGAGAACGACCCCCCAAACGTTGGCAAGACGGAACGTGTAATAGAAATTTTCTCCGTCCGCGCCGACGTAACGGTGCAAATTTTCCGCGCCCTCGCTTTTCAATTCGTGATTACCGCGAGCAAAGACTACGGGGCGTTCGCCGTTAGTCAACAAATGGCAAAGATTCAATACTCTCGAAAGATCTGCCTCGGTATTTAAGAAGTTGACCGCGTCGCCCGCCATAACCACAAAGTCCAGCTTGTCGCCGTAATAGGACGCCGTTTTTTTGACGATACCGTTATAATCGTGGCTATCGCTGACCGCATACGCCTGTATTCCGTCTGACGTATCGACGGGGCGGAACTTGTAATGCGACTTGACCGTGTACCCCAAAAGCCCCGAAAAACCCTGTTCGCTGATCATCGCGCGGGATTTTATAGTATATTCGCCCGCGTTGTCGAGAGCGGTTTGCTTAACGGTTACCTTGTGCACTCTCTCTTTGCTTCTTTTCGCGCCCGAATACTCGTCGAAATAGCTTACGCCGTCGATCTCTACCCAGGCTATACCCTTGACTCTCGTCGTCCAAACGATTTGGTACTCGTCGCCTACCGCGTACACCGCCGCGCCGTCGGTTACGTAGTTAAAGCGCAAAGTTTTAAAGTCGGTAAATCCCAAAACCGCGCCCGCAACCAAAACTACGCATAAAATAATCGCAACCGCGCGTTTTCCTTTATATTCGGTCTTTCCGTGATAAAAAATAAGGTAAACTACGATTGCGACGAAGATATACGCCGCTAATATTTTTGCAATTTCCGGTAAAAACGTCTTCGCGTGGGTGAGCAACCCGAAAAAGTACGCGAGCGCCAGCACGGTAAATAGTATATTGAAGACGAAAGTGACGGTAAATACGATTCTATTGTCTATTTTAAGCAGATTTGCAAGCGCCAAAGAAGCGCTTATCGCCATCGATACGCCCAAAATATACGGCAATGCCGAAAACGTCGCGAAGCCGATAAATCCGAGCATAGTGTGCATACCGAGATACACCGCCAACGCGAAAAAACCCAATACGGAGTTTATTATATTTAAAATTTTCGTTTTCTTCATCGTGCCACCTCGCCTTGTCGTCAAACGCCTAAATCTCTATCATTACGGGCTTTCTCTCGCGGTAAACAGTCCAATACTTAAATCCGATGTCCTTGACTATCGCCGCCGCTTCGTCGTACATTTCCCCGACGCGCGCAGTCAGATGTGCGTCGGAGGCGAAAGTTATACTCCGTCCGCCCAATTCGTAATACCTTTCGATAATCTCCCTCGTCGGCATAAAATCCTTGTATCGTATATTGCTGTTCATCTCCAAAGTCTTGCCGTTTTCGATTATCTTTTTCAAAATAGCCTCGATTATGTCCCCGTAAGTGCCGAGCGGCATCGAAGCGTCGTCGTATGGCGCGTTTTTCCGCACGAAACCTATGTGCGTGACCGTGTCGAACCCGTATTTCGCGTCCACGCTCTTTAACACTTTTTCCAGGTATTTCGAATACGCTTCGATTATCGTCTTTTGCGAAAAATACGCCGCCGTATAACAATCCAACCCGTCCACCGTATGTATGGAATTTATGACGTAGTCCATCTTGTCGTACGGTATTTTTTCGGCGTAATCGGCTTCCGCAAGTTCGGAATAACCGCACTCTATCCCCAGGGCAAGAAACGGATACTTTTCTTTCATCTCGGTTACCGCCGCAACGTATTTTTCGATATTCAACTGTCTGACGAACTTATACCGCAAAATATGCTTATAGTCGCGGTCGAAATGGTCGGTAAAAGCCATGTACTTTAAACCGAGTTCCTTGCCTCTCTCCGCCATATCCACAGCGGACGACCTGCCGTCGAAAGAAAATTTAGTATGCGTATGAGCATCGATCATAAATCACTCCTCCGTTATAATTAACATTGTTGAAAGCAACGCCCGGTGTCGTAGGCGACAATTTTCCGCTTGGAAAATTATTCTTTGCTTAGTTCAAGAAAGGGGGACTACCTTTCTTCCTTGTGAGTCCGACTGAAGCGGAAAAAGATTTTACTAACACAAAGCGATAGCGACTGTGTATAAAATTCCGCTTCACGAGTGGTCGGGCGAAGCTTACATTTGTTCCGGCGCGTCTATCCCCAGCAGCCTCAATCCCTCTTCCAGCACGATATTTACGGCTTCCGTCAACATTACCCTCGCCGTCTTTGCGCCCTGTTCGGCATTTAGGATGCGGTTCTCGAAATAGAACTTATTATAGTCGCGGCAAAGTTCCACTAAGTATCTTGCGACGTAACACGGTTCGTATTTTTCCGCCGCGTCCTTAATTACGGTCGGGAACCTGCCTAGCGTGGAAATTACCGCCGCGCTCTCGTCGTTTTTAAGTCCGTCGAAGTCGGCTTGCGAATAGTCGGTTTCGCCCGCTTTTCTGAGCACGCTCTTGCACCTAGCCGCCGTGTACTGGACGTAAGGAGCGGTTTCGCCGTCGAAATTCAACACCTTGTCGTAAGAGAAAACCATATCTTTTATACGGTTATTGTAAAGCGCGAAGAACACCACCGCGCCCACGCCGACCGTCTCGGCGACTTCCTCTTTGTTTTCGAGGTCGGGATTTTTTTCGGTAATAATTTTCAGGCTCTTTTCCACCGCCATATTGAGCACGTCTTCGAGCAATACGACTTTGCCCCTTCTCGTGCTCATTGCGCCGTCTTCCAAGCTTACCATTCCGAACGGAACGTGCACGTTGTCCTTGTACCAGTCCTTGCCCATAAGTTCCAACACCTTGAATACCTGCTTAAAATGCAAGTTTTGCTGATACGCAACGACGTATAACGACTTGTAAAAGTCATAAGTATTTTTACGGTAAAACGCCGCCGCCAAATCGCGGGTAGCGTACAACGTCGCGCCGTCCGCCTTTACCAAAAGACAGGGCGGCATATTGAATTTCGACAAGTCCACAACCTTTGCGCCGTCGCTTTCCACGAGCAATTTTTTATCTTCCAGCTCGTCCAACACGTGTTGCATCTTGTCGTTGTAGAACGCCTCTCCGTTGTAACTGTCAAACTTTATCTTCAACCGCTTGTACGTCTTTTCGACCTCGGTCAAAGTCACCTTTTTAAACAGTTCGAACAGGGCGGTAGCTTCCTCGTCGCCGTCCTCTATCTTCTTGAAATACGCGCGCGCCTCGTCGTCGAGCGACGGGTCTTTTTCGGCGACTTCATGGAATTTAACGTAGATTTCCGTCAACGCTTTCATTCCGCGCGCGTCCAGCTCTTCGCGGCTGCACCATTTCTTAAATGCGACGATTAGTTTCCCGAATTGCGTTCCCCAGTCACCCAAATGGTTTATTCCAACGCATTTATACCCCAGTTTTTCAAATATCTTATACAAGCTTCCGCCTATGACCGTCGTAAGAAGATGCCCTATATGAAACGGCTTTGCTATGTTGATAGACGAATAGTCAATGCATATCGTTTTGCCGGTGCCTAAGTCCGAATTGCCGTAGTTTTCTTTTGCCGTCATCACGGCATTCAAAATCCGCCTCGCCTCGCTCTCTTTATCCAAAGAAAAATTGAGATAGCCGTTCACCGCGCTGATCTCGGCAACGCCCTCGGGCAAAACTTCAAACGACTTTGCCAACGCGTCGGCGATAGCTACGGGGCTCTTTCTCAAAATCCCCGCAAACTTAAAACACGGCAAGGAAATATCCCCCAGTTTCGGGTCGGGCGGCGTTACGAGCAATGCCGCTATATCCTCGCTCTTTACGCCGTCGATTTTAATTTGCTCCGCCAATTTCAACTTCATTTCGTCCATAATTTAAACCTTCTTTTTTATTCCTCTGTCTTTAATTTCGTAAATGCTCCCGCCCTTAAAATCGTCGATGACCGCCGTGGTCGTTACCAGCGTTTGCACGTTCTCCAAGACTTTAAATAACGCGCTTTGACGTTTCTCGTCCAGCTCGCTTGCCACGTCGTCTAATATGAGCACGGGATACTCGCCCGTCGCCTTAAAAAAGCTGTCGATTTCGGCAAGCTTTATACTGAGCACCGCCGTACGCTGCTGCC
>CAYVEU010000073.1:0-6466 GCA_964450015.1 uncultured Christensenella sp.
TAGCGGGCGTAGTTGGCGTAGATATCCAATTCAAGATAAATCCAATCGTCGTTGTTGAATTTCCCGCCGTAATTTTCGTGGAGCTTCACGAACCCGTAGTATCCGGCGACGGTCAATTCGATACGGAACGTGAACGATTTCGGCTGTCTGTCTTCTTCGTATTCGAAAAGATAGTTTCCGTCGTCCAGTAAGGCGTACCTTCCTTCCGCCACCAAGTTGCCGTCCACGACGTATCTCGCCACGCTGTGTCCGTCAAAGGTGAAATAGGTATCGTTAAACATGACGCCGTATTCGCAGAGGTTGTATTGGGATGTGAACCCTTCCCCCGCTCCGCCCTCGGAGCCTCTCAACCAAACCACGGTCTTGTCGGTATCGATGAAATCGAAAAACATTCCGTTGCTTGTCCCGTTGGAATACCGGATATAGATTGCAACGTAAGTATCGTATCTGTAAACGTTGATATCGTACACGGAGCCGTCGGAATCGTCGCGGTAGAAATTGCCGAATCCCTCGTTATACAACCGCCCTATTACGGTAACTTTATCCTTGTCCACAATCGTATAATCGAACCTATCCGCGTCGGCGACCGATTTTTCCTCGACGACGACGTAGAAGACGCCCCAATCGACCAGATAGGTTTCGGTGATGAAGCGGGAAGTTTTCCCGTCGTAATTGACCGTGTAAATCCCGTTTTGGAACACCCAAGTCAAGTCGTAGGTCGTGACGTTGTAGCTGTTGCCGTTCAATATGTAACGGTAATACGTCCCCGTTCCGCCCGGCGCCAACAAATAGTGGTTCGGTCCGAACCCGGTTCCTTCGCGGAGATAAAAGATAAGGTTGTCCCCTTTGTTGACAAAGGAGGGCTCATCTTCGTCCTCGCTCAAAAAGTTGGTCAAAACCAATTCGTAAATCGCTCCGGTGGTTACGCTCTTTAATTGGAGGTCCTCCATATATAAGACGTACTCGCATTCCACTTCGGTGCTTGCTCCCGTGGGGGTGTACCAAGCGTACCCGTAAGCGTCGAAACGCACGCGTCCGTCCGCGCCCTGTAAGGTTAAATTCAACCGATTCGCCGTGCTGTTGACGATAAATACTTCCTCACCGTCCACCGTTCTCGTGACGAAAGAGAACCCATAATCGAACCAAGTCGAAATCGATTCATAGCTGTCGTACACGTAGCTTCCTTCGCTTGCGCGAATCGCCTTCAAAGCTTCCACGTTGTAACGCGTAGAACCTTTTGCGTATTTTGCATATGCAAACGGAACGCCGTAATCGAAATCGATTATCAGCAAGTAGTTATCCGAAAGGAGCCACATTCCGATATCGAACTCCGCGAAATTGTGATAAACGTTATACGCGGAAATCAATTCGAGGTATTTATCGCTAATCCCTTCTGCGTCCACGCAAATAAAGCTGTACTCTTTGTTGTTGACGTAGCTATCCAGTCTGGACACGGGTCCGTCGGAAGCGAATTCGTAATATCCTGTCTGGGTCACACTGCCGTTTACGTACGTCACACCGCTGAATTCGTCCAATCTCATCGTTCCGCCGTCCAGAGCGGTAAGTTCCGTTCCCTTTAAGTCGTTGTAGCATTGAGAGAACGTTAGGAAGTGCATTCCCGCATAGTCGTGTTCTTCCAAAATAAATTCGAAATTCAAGAAATAAGTGACAAAGTATGTGGGAATCGCCGGATTCCATTCCTCAGTTGCGTAGCTGTAAACGCCTTCGCTTACCAAACTGTATTCGCCGTAAGCAAACGCCACCATTCCGTCGTCGGAGTTTGCGTACATATAGACGACGCCGTCGCTCTGAATCACGAGTTGCACCATCAAAACGTTTCCTCCGCGGAACCACCAATATACGCCCGCCAATTCATCCGCAAAAGCGTAGGTGCGGTCGTACGGATTGACGTCGAACGTGTACGTTTGATTGTTCTCCCCGATAAACGTGATGACGTAAGTCATGGTATCGTAAGTATACGTTCCCTTAATTTCCGTTTCCCCGACGGTATAGGTTCCCTTGCCGAATCCGTCCAAATTCAAAGTGTCGTCGTTATCCTTGCTTCGAAAAATACCGCTGAAAGAGGTCGCCACGTAATAAATCGGCGTTCCGTTTCTGTCGCTCAAACGGATATTCTGCGCTAAAAGCTTATCGCCGATACTGACCCTCATATAGATTGTTTCATCATTGACGTAGCGGTAAGTGCCGTAGCCTACGTCGTCGTTCGCTTTGTAAAGTACGGTGCCGTATCCGTCAAGGTAGACGATATAGGAACGGCTGAATTGTCCGCTACTCGGACTGAAAGAGAAATATTCCCCCGTTTCCTCTCCGCGGATCAAACATACCGATTTCCCCGAAGACGCGGAATAAGTCAAGGTAAATTGTCTTTCGGTGCCGTCCTCGTATACGAAAATATAATCGCCGCTCACTTCTTCGTCTACGCGGTAAGTCCCGTGGGTTTCCCTTCCGTCGGAATCGGTGATGACGGCGTCGTTATAGGTTTTTAAAGTAAGGGTCGCCATCGTGGGGTACCAATCGTAGGAGTTGTATACCCAATAGGTTTCGTTCACGTCGTCGATAAAGTACGCAAACGCGGTCCCGTCCATGGAAATTCTGCCGACAAGGTCCTCCCCTGCGTCGGTCACGAATTGGAACATACGGGTTTCGGGATTGTACGACCCTTGCTTTTCCTCTAACCCTTCGCGGTGCAAATATCCGACGTTCGGCTTGGAGGAGGACAAGAAGATGACGTCCAAACCGCCGTGACTGTCGGTGTATCCCTTATCCCAAATCGCGTAGAAAGTGGTCGCATGCTTTACGCTGACCTGTGCGCCCGGCAAATATTTCACTTCGCCGTCCGAACTTTCCGCCCAACCCGCGAAACGGTAGCCTTGAATCAAGAATCCGTTGGGCGCGTCAAAAAACGCGTCGGGCACCACTGTTTTGGATTCGGTATTTCCGGTCACGGTGGCATCTTTCGGCGCGTTTGCGTTGAAGTATACTTGGTATTCGTCTAAATCGTAGTGGAAGGTAAAAACGTTTTCCGATTTCGTTTGGGAAAGCACCTTCGTGGTAACGTCTTCGGCAAAATTTGCGTAATGGTATTTGTCGGCGTTCGCCGGTGCGGGGGTTACTCTCTTCCCGACGTAATCGGTTCCGGGAGTCGTGCTTAATTCGTATTCCCCCGAGCCCGCTCCGTCGGCGCCCATCTTTTCCATATATATATTGATAATATACCCCACCTTGTAACGGGCGGTAACCGTCTTATCCGACGTAACGGTTGCCGATGAGGTTGCATTGATTTCCGTTTCCCCGTCGAACCATGCGCCGAACGTCGCGTCGCCCGAATTCGCAGGAACGTAGTCTTTGACCGCTTCGTATAAATTCTTGCCGTTTCTGACTTTGACCTTGTCCGTGGAAACCGTTCCGCCGTTTGCATTCAGCGTAATTTCCCAAAGCTTAGTGTATACGGCATAGTAATCTTTGTTTTCGAAAAAAGCAGTCGGGACTTCTACCACGGTTCCGTTTGGGCTCTCCGCCCAACCGTCGAACTCGTATCCGTCGTTCGCGGGATTCTCCGGAAGCGTGAAACGCTCATCGCTCTTTCCATCGACCGTATAATAAACTGCGTCGCCGTCAAAAAATCTTACCTTGAACGTATCGCCTTCATTATCGTTATTATGCTTGCAGCCGACCATTCCTACCGCAACTATCATCATGATCGCTAAGGCGAACACCGCCAAACGAATTCCTTTCTTTTGCATTATCATACAGTCTCCGTTTTCTATATTTTCACGTAACCGCTTTACCGACCATTCCGGCGTTTTTGCCGACGTCCTTCTCCCCTTCCGGTGAAGCGGTCGATAAGGCCGATAAAACTATATGCCCTTTTTTACGCATACGGTTTATTATACCGCAGAGAGAAACTTTTGTCAATACGCGAAGGGAGAAACTATACCGAATTTTTGGAAATTCCGCACTTGCCCATCCATGATTATAATGTAAAATACGCGAACCTCTCCGCCGATAGAAATATCCCACGCAGATATCGTTCATCGGTTCGTATGCAGTTTTGCCCTTAGGTATGACTATTGTATCCTGCCGTACCTTTCGGGCGCCGAGCGACGAACCGGACAAGCTGTGCATCTGTACGGTGATAGTACCTTTTGTTTACGTCTATTGGGGATTTTAAAATAACGACTAGCAGTCCGCAACATTCCAAAAACATAAGAAAATCGGCCTAATCGTCGCAAGACTTTTAGACCGATTGATTTGGCGGCACATCAGCACCTGTATTTGAACTTTTTATGTATAACAATTTTTTCGGGACATGTTTTTACTTATGTACTAACGCTTTTTTATCGCCTTGCCGCCGGTGAGCACTATCATTTTTACCGCTTGGAGGGAGAAGGCGTCCGCTTCGACGGTCAGTGGCTTGTCCAGCATGCCGCGCGCCAGCACCTTTACGTACGTCGTTTTTTGGTTAAAGCCTTTTACGCGCTTTTTTATCTCGTCGAGCGTAACGGTTTCGCCGTTTTCAAAATGCTCCGAAAGCGTATCGATACTGACCGTGCCTTGCGTCGTTTTATCCGAACTCTTATCGCCGTTTACTATCAGCATTGTAGCAACCTCGTCGCGCATAAGAGCGTCGGCTTCCTGTACGGTAACGCTCGCCTGCAGTTTGAAAGCCATACCGCTTTGTGTCGTTTCGTCCGTCAAAACCTTAATATGATTTTTCCCGATAAGCGTTTCGGTGTTCTCGTAGGGGTATTCGGCAACGTAGTCAACGGTCTGCGGCTTGCCGACCGTAACGCCGTTATATTCCATAAGCTTGGCGATCAGCTCCTTGCAGTAATCTAGCCGCCTGTCGTTATTTATGCGGTAAACGCAGGGCGTATCCGAAAAGGCTTTTACATCGACTAAATTCTCTATGTGATATTCGCTGCCTTCAAACTTATCGGGATCGAGCGCAAACGCAACCGAAATAGCTTTGCCGCGCATAACGAATTTTGCAAGCGTTTTTTTGCCCGAACGGAACGTTTCCCATTTCCAACTGACGCGGCTTTTAATGCCGTTGTAGGATAACAGCGCGTTCTTTATTTCCGAATAATACCGTTTTTCCTGTTCGCCCGACTGAATGAGCTTGGCGAGAAAACTTTTGCTGTACTTAACTACGATATACCGCGTTACGCCGTTTTCTACAACCGATTTGACTTCCGTTATTTCGTCGTCCTCGCTATCGTCCGTTTCCGCAAGCTCGTTCTGCGGCGGCAGTGTTGCGACCGCTTCCGCTGCGATTTCCCGTTCGGCAACGGTTGCGGCGCTTTCTTCTTCCGCCTTATGAACGGCTTTCATTTCGCCACCCGAATTATCGTTTACGACTTCGGCTTTTGGTTCAAATTCGTCGCCGTCTGCGACCGCATCTTCTACTTTCGCTTTTTTTTTATCGCGTATGATGGTAAAAGCCATAAAGCCGCCCATACCGCACGCTATAACCGTCAATACTATAAATGCAGGTATCATTTTTTGTCCTCCGTTCTCTTTTTCTTGAATACGTACCTATAAACGAAGAAGCCCGCCTCGCCCAAGATAATTACGCACATAATAACGATTAACGCTATCCATACGCCGTTAGAGCCATTGCCGCCGTTCGTGTCGGGATTTATGCCGACGAAGATAAACTCGGACAGCTTGTCGGTGCTTACTACGGCGTACCTGCCGTCAACGTTGTATTCCATTTCCGTCGTTTCGCTTCCGTGCAGGTGGAACAGCTTGAAATTTTTGTCCTGCAACCGCGTAGGTATCAACAGCTTTATTGTCAGCGTGCCGTCGGGCTGAACGGTTACGTCGTTACTCTTTAACGTTACGTCGTACACAAAGCCTATTTCGCCGTTTACCGTTTGCGCAATGCTCTCGTATGCGCCGAAATTTTCTTGCGCGATTTCCGTTACGACAAGTTCCACGTCGGCAGCAAACCCATCGGGCGTTGTTACTACGACCTGATTTTCGCCGCCGTTATCGCTCGGTTTCACGAGCGTATCCGTAAGCGGCCGGATAATTTCCGTCTGCATAGTATAACCGCAAACCTTACATTCTTTATGTTTACTGCCTACAACGCCGATTTGCGCGGGAGTATCTACTATCCAATCGCCTGCGGTGTGCGTTGCAAAACCGCCCTTTTCGGTGGTATGAACGCAAGTTGCCGCGTGCCAATGCCCCGTTTCGTCCTTCGTCCACTCGGTAGCGAATGTATGCTGATGTTCCGGTATGATTGCGGGAATTTCCGCAGTTTCCATAGTGTATCCGCACACCGTGCATTCCTTATGCTTACTGCCTGCAACGCCGACTTGCGGCTCGGTATCGGTTATCCAATCGCCTGCGGTGTGCGTTGCAAAACCGCCCTTTTCGGTGGTATGAACGCAAGTTGCCGCGTGCCAATGCCCCGTTTCGTCCTTCGTCCACTCGG
>CAYVEU010000073.1:6566-10187 GCA_964450015.1 uncultured Christensenella sp.
TTTCCATAGTGTATCCGCACACCGTGCATTCCTTATGCTTACTGCCTGCAACGCCAACTTGCGGCTCAGTATCGGTTATCCAATCGCCTGCGGTGTGCGTTGCAAAACTGCCCTTTTCGGTAGTATGAACGCAAGTTGCCGCGTGCCAATGCCCCGTTTCGTCCTTCGTCCACTCGGTAGCGAATGTATGCTGATGTTCCGGTATGATTGCGGGAATTTCCGCAGTTTCCATAGTGTATCCGCACACCGTGCATTCCTTATGCTTACTGCCTGCAACGCCAACTTGCGGCTCAGTATCGGTTATCCAATCGCCTGCGGTGTGCGTTGCAAAACTGCCCTTTTCGGTAGTATGAACGCAAGTTGCCGCGTGCCAATGCCCCGTTTCGTCCTTCGTCCACTCGGTAGCGAATGTATGCTGATGTTCCGGTATGATTGCGGGAATTTCCGCAGTTTCCATAGTGTATCCGCACACCGTGCATTCCTTATGCTTACTGCCTGCAACGCCAACTTGCGGCTCAGTATCGGTTATCCAATCGCCTGCGGTGTGCGTTGCAAAACTGCCCTTTTCGGTAGTATGAACGCAAGTTGCCGCGTGCCAATGCCCCGTTTCGTCCTTCGTCCAAGTTGCGGCGAAGCTGTGCCCTGCTGCCGCTATCTTCAAATCGTCCGCTGTCTTTTCAACGCCGTCTATAAAGTCCTTATTACATACCGAGCAATGGTCGTAGGCAAGTTTTCCGTCCGTCGTACAAGTCTTATTCACTTGCGCTACCGAAGTAAGCGTATGTTCGGCATATCTGCCGTATTCTTTTCCGCAAGAAGCGCATACCGCCAGCTCTTTGCAGGTGGCAGAACCGCCCGTATGAACGTCCAGTACCGCTTTATTGCCTGCGTTCAGATACACGCACGGCTTGGTTGCGTCATCCGAAACAAAGTACGTATCGGGCGGTATATAGTTCCCATCGGAATCCGTCGGATTATACGCGCTCGTAAACGTTCCACTATAACTCTCCGCCAAGCTTATACCTATTTTACTGCCGTCTTTAAGTGTGCCGACGCTTATTTGCTTTTCTAACGCCAAATAAACGTTACTTCCTTTCGCGTTTTCGCCGGCTCCGTCTTTGTTATTCCTTATAGTCACAGTATTGTAAAGCCGGAGACCTCCGTCCACGTACACGCCACCGCCGTACGCCGCCGTATTGTCCGTAATCGTACTCACAGCTTCGCTTGCGTTCAAATTGACGATTAATTCCTTTCCGGTGGCGACGTACACGCCGCCGCCGTACGTCGCCGTGTTGCCGCATATAGTACCGCCTCGTAAATAAAAGGTATTGCCCGCGTACACGCCGCCGCCGTACGTCGCCGTGTTGCCGCATATAGTGCCGCCTGTCATCGTAAATTGACCGTTGCTGTAAACGTACACGCATCCGCCCCGTCTGTTTTCGTCGACAAGCGTCCCGTTGCCGCCGATTATTACGCCGCCGGTTATTTCTTTTCCGTTTATGGTGTGCTTTCTGTCAGTACCCGCGTACGTATCTTCGATTGTTAACCTTCCGGTGCCGCTTACCAGAAAAACCGAACCGTCGAAATCCGGGGCAGTGGAAAGCATATATCCGTTAAGATCGACAGTTATATTTCTACTGTTGCTCAACTCTGAGCTGTAGGTCTTTATCGGGGAAGTTAACACCCCGTCGGTAAACATTTTCACGTTAATCGTATTCTTCAAATTACTTATCGCTTCAATCCCTTTTTCAAAAGTATCGTACGTGTCGTCGTTGACTTTCACCGCCTGCCATACTCCGCAATGTACGCAATCGCCTTTATCGTCGAGACTGTGCAGCTCCAGTTTCAAGGTGCCGTTATCGTTATAAAAACATTTGCCATTGTTGGTAGTATCCGCAACAAAATAATCGGTAAAAGGCTCGCTCTGCGTATAACCCGTTGCAATTATGCCGTTGTTGTAGTAAGTTCTTTGAACGTGTATTTCGGCGCCATCCGTCAGCTTGTCGGCGACGTTAATCGTATGCAATATAGCACAATTCCCGTCTTTATTGTTGAAAATTCCGGGCGAACCCGAAACGTTGAACGTAGCCTTCTGAATACTGTATACGCACGCGCATCCGCAATTTTCGGTTATCGTGCCGCCCGTCATTGTAAACGTGTTTTTGTTATGCACGCCGGCGCCTACTCTTTTGTTACTATCGCCGCCGTAGTCGGAAGTAACGCCGCCGCTGCCGTCGCTAAATACGCCCCTGTTGCCTATAATCGCGCCGCCGTTCATTGTAAAATTGCCGCCGTCCTCTATATATACGCCGGTTAGGAAACTGCCCGAAATCGTGCCGCCGTTCATTGTAAAATTGCCGTCTACGTATACTCTGCCATGCCCTAATACGCCGCCGGCAATCGTTCTTGTATCGCCACTTTCCTCGGTGTACAAATTGTTAACCTCGTGCGTTCTTGCCGGGCCCGTGTAAGTATCGTTAAGCGTAAAGTCGCCGTATACCAAAAAAATTGTTTGAGTATTTGTAGAGTAAGTATAATAGAGCATATAACCGTTCAAGTTAAGAGTAACCGTGGTATCCGCTTGTATACTTATGGCTTTGGTAATCTCTATGTTGCTATTAAGATAGTAGTTTCCGCTACTTAACGTATAGCCCTTGTCGGTAGCGGTAAGGTCGTCCGTAGAGGACAGCGCAATACCCTCCGACGAACTCAACGCGTAGGCAGTTTCCGTTTGGGTTCCGTGCGCAAATATAACCGCCGCAACTACGGCGCTTATCGCAAAAATTACCGCCAGAAACGCAAAAACTGATTTTTTCCTGATTTGTGTAAACATATAACACCTCTTATATGTGCGGTTTCCGCAAGGAAAGCGCACAGCCCTCTTGGGCGCTGCAAAATTTTTATCCGCTTATATCGTATCAGACTTTTTTATTTTGAGGAACGGTTTAAGGGCGCGCAGGAGAATTCTTTACACTT
Source organism: uncultured Christensenella sp. (assembly GCA_964450015.1). Lineage (GTDB taxonomy): Bacteria > Bacillota > Clostridia > Christensenellales > DTU072 > CAG-1782. The sequence goes on from CAYVEU010000073.1 coordinate 9,543, forward strand.
TCTTTACCAATTGATATCGGTTGTCTTTTGCTCGCTTTTATGTTACACTGATTGCGATGAATAAGGTTGAATATAAAAATATCTTAATAGTCGAGGACGGAAACAAGCTGCGCGAAAGCCTTGCCGCATATTTTTCGGAAAGGAACAAGGTTACCGCTTGCAAAAACCTGAAAGAAGCCGTCGCCGCCGTGAAAGACAACGAGTACGATATCGTGCTTTTAGACCTGATTCTGCCCGACGGAAACGGCATAGAGCTTTTACATTTCTTCGCCCAAAGTCCACCCCATCCCCCCGTGGTGATTTTGTCCGATTTAGGCACGGATGAGAATATTATAGACGGTTTTTCGGCGGGTGCGACGGACTATATCGTAAAGCCCGCGTCTATGCCTTTAATCGAAGCGAGAATGGCTTTGCGGCTTTTGCCGATGAGCAAAGCCGCCATATCGCTCGGCGGACTTACGCTTAACGTAAACAGCCGCACGGCGGTTTACGGCGGCAGGACTTTGGATTTGACGTCGAGCGAATTTAATATCCTTACATTTCTGATGCAGCACAAGGGCGTTTTTTATGCTGCAAACGAAATTTACGAGCAGGTGTGGAAAATGCCGCATCTCAACTCCTCGACGGTAAAAATGCACCTTTCCA